>NZZG01000157.1 GCA_002698575.1 Pimelobacter sp.
AGCCGGACGGTGGTCGAGGTGCGAGGAGCGCCAGCGACGTCGAGCCGGACGGTGGTCGAGGTGCGAGGAGCGCCAGCGACGAGCCTCGAGACCCCGCCACCTGACCGCGGCCTCGCGCGCCACCAACCCCATCAATCACACCAGCAATTTGCGACACACGGGTAGACATCCGACTCACCCTGCGCTAGCCCTCCTACGCTCACATTCGTGGACCTGAGTGCTCTGATCTTCGTCGCCCTGGCAGTTGCCTGGGCCGTCTACCTGATCCCGAAGGCGCTCAAGCAGCATGAGGACAGCGCCGCCAGCCGCTCCATCGACGGCTTCTCGGACCGGCTGCGCGTGCTCGCGCGTCGCGAGCCCGTCGACTCGACGACGGCCCGGCTCGTGGTCAACGGCGCCAAGGCGGGAGGTTCGGCCGACGACAGCGCCGTGTCCGTCTCGGTCTCGCTCGAGACGGCGCCCGTGGAGCCTGCCGAGCCCGTCGCGCGGCTGACGCCCGGTCAGGTCCGTGCCCGTCGCGCGGCCGCGGCCCGAGCCGCTCAGCGACGTCTGCGCGTGGTCTGCACGATCCTGGTCGGCATCGCCGTGGTCGGCGCGCTGGCCGCCCTGGGCGTCGTACGTCCTGCCTTCACGTTCATCCCGGTCGGGCTGCTGCTGGCCTGGCTGGTCGCCTGCCGCCTCATGGTGCGTTCCGAGCGCGCCTCGGACGACCGCGTCCTGCGCCGGCGCTCCGCACCCTTGTCCGAGGATGCGGCGCAGGCCGACGACGAAGATCCCCTGACCGAGGAGATCGCCGTCGTCCACGTCGAGGCCGACCTCGTGGTGCCGACCGGCGCCGTCGCGGCTGGCGCCGAGCCGGAGCCGGCCTCCGACGACGCGCCCACCAGGCGCCCCGGGGACTGGGACCCGGTGCCCGTCACCCTCCCCACGTACGTCGCCAAGGAGCCGGCCGCCAAGCGCACCGTGCGCACCATCGACCTGGACTCGACAGGTGTGTGGACCTCCGGCCCGCTGGCCTCGGACTCCGAGCTCGCGCGTGAGGCCGACGAGGCCGAGCGCAGCGCCAAGGCCCGTGCCGCCGAGGCCGAGCGCCGTCGCGCCTCGGGCTCCTGACCGGCTCGCCGTTCGCTCCTCCTGGCGCGTCCCGGTCGTGTGCCTGACCAGGATCCCGACGCGGTGCTCGGACGCACGACCGTCCGATTCGGACGGGTTGCCGGGCTGGTGCTAACGTTTCGCCCGCGCCACCCGGACACTCGGACGGCGCACTGGGGCTGTGGCGCAGTTGGTAGCGCGTCTCGTTCGCAATGAGAAGGTCAGGGGTTCGAATCCCCTCAGCTCCACCAAACCTGCAGGTCAGAGGCCACATCGTCGTCCTTAACGAGGAGGACAGTGTGGCCACTCTCCATTTATTCGCCACTTATTGCTTCGGCGGAGCGCCGCCATCGGCGCCTCTCGGCGATTCTCGGATCCCCCCGGCAGAGCTCGCGCACCTGCTCTGCATGGACACCACCAGCGCAGTCGTGATCGAGCAGATCCTCTCCCTCTCCGAGTTGTGCGCGCACTTGCACGTCAGCGCCCAGACGATCTACGACCTGCGCAGCCAGGGCCGCGGACCCCGGGGGTCCCGGGTGGGTCGCGAGCTCCGCTTCCGGGTCAGCGAGGTCGAGGCCTGGCTGACCCGCCTCGAGTAGGACGACGGTCTCAAGCACACGCCGGGACGGCGCTGATGGCTGGGCGGCCGCGTACTCCGATCGGGACGCCTGGGTCAGTCAACATCCGCCGGCGGGGCAAGAGAGCGATGGCCAAGACGCGGTTTCGCGACGCTGACGGACGATTGCGCCGAGTCTCGGCATCGGCCACGTCGGCAGCGCCCGCGCGGCGGCGGCTCAACGAGAAGCTCTTGGTACGGCCCGGGTACGGGACCGGGGGACAGCTGCAGCCGTCGAGCTCCTTCAGCGACCTCGCCGAGCTGTGGCTGGCAGACCTCGATCTGCGCAGCCTGACCGACGGCCGACGTCCTCGAAATCGGCTGCCGGGCCACCAGCGACCGAAGGACGGAGCAAAGCCGGATTTCATCGAGAGGTGCCGACACCGGCAAGGGGCTCTTGCTCGCTGGACCTGTAAGCGACTGCATGCCCTCCACTCCTCCCTTCGTCCACTTGCTCGATCGCGTCACCATCGGCCTCACCAACCAGGTGCTCGCCCACCTCCACCGAGGTCCGCCCCTCCCTGGGTCTCCTGACGCTCAGATCGGTCTACACGTCTTGCAGATCGAGGAGTGTCCCGTTGGCTGCGCGCTCTGGGGCGCTTCAAAGTGCCGTCTGAGGGAGCCGATGACCCCCTGCAAGATGTGGGAGGGGCGGTCATGGAATCCGGGTGGTGGTATCTGTTCGGATACTCTCTCGTGGTGACCGAAGTGAATGTTCTCAAACAGGCCCGTGAGGCGTCCGGACTGTCCCAGGCTGCCCTCGCGGGACTATCGGGCACGTCGCGGCCCACCCTGTCGGCGTACGAGCACCGAAGAAAATCGCCCACGCTCGGTACTGCCGAGCGGATTGTGGGTGAAGCCGGCTTCGACCTGACCATCGAACCTCGAGTCGAATTCAGAGAGATCTTGCGCGAACGTGGCCGCCCGATCTGCGTACCGAACGTGCTTCCCAGACTTTCGCTCGGACGTGCGCTGGCGACCGTCGAGTTGCCGCTGCACCTGAACTGGTCCGACAGGGGACGGCGCTACGACCTGCGCGATCGGCAGCAGCGAGCCCGGGTCTACGAGGTCGTTCTGCGCGAAGGCGGGCCTAGCGACGTCCTTGCCTACATCGATGGGGCCTTGCTCGTCGACCTGTGGGCGGAGCTCGTGCTGCCTCCCTCCATTCGAGCTGCGTGGAGCGCCGTTGTCGATGGCCCGCCTAGTCCGACGGCAGCAGCCTCGTGAGCGAGCCAGCCTTCCTCACCCATTTGCACGTCGAACTCGCCCGGATCTTCTTCAGCCTCGGATCCTCGGAGGGCTACCTGGTTGCCGGCGGAGCGGGGCTTCTGGCCTCGGATCTGATTGCCCGCCCGACGACCGACATCGACCTGTTTGCCTCGGCGCCGATCGCGTCGGTCAGCGACGCCAAGGCCGACTTGGTGGCGGCGCTTCTCGGCCGTGGATACGACGTGAGCCTCCTGCAAGACAGCGCCACCTTTTGTCGAATGATCGCGCGGCAAGAGGGCGCCGAACTGCTCGTCGACCTGGCCATCGACTCACCCCCGATCAGCACACCCACGATCACGCTGCTCGGACCGACGCTCGCCCCTACCGAGCTGGCGGGTCGCAAGATGCTCGCGCTCTTCGGCAGAGCCGAGGCCCGCGACTTCGCCGACGTCTACGTCCTCGCCCAGCGCTTCAGCAAGGACCTGTTGCTGGAGCAGGCGCAATCGTTGGACGCCGGCTTCGACAGGGTGGTGCTCGCGCAGATGCTCGGCACTCTGAGTCGGTTTACCCCCGAGGAGATTCCGCTGGCAGCGCACGAACTGGACGCGGCCACCGCGTTCTTCTCCGCTTGGGCGCAGGAGCTGCGGTGACCGATACATCCGCACAACTCACGATCTCGCTGTCGCCACTTATCCTCCACTTATTGCCCGAGAATGTCCGAGCCGCGACCAGTTCCCGGGGTATCTTGATCACCTGAACTGATGCCGACGACGGTGATCAGCTCAGGTCAGCAGGGGTTTTCTCGAGATTCGTCGAGAATGTCAGAAGCGTGGCCCACGGCCAGGCCGACAAGAGAAGGTCAGGGGTTCGAATCCCCTCAGTTCCACCCACCCAAGGTCTGGGGGTCCACCTGTTGTCGATCGTAGGGCCTGGGCCCTGTCTCAGGGGGAGGTCCGCCCCGGGTCCGTGCCGCGGGCCACGACCTCCTCGAGGGAGTCGACGACGTGCAGTCCGTCGCTGCTGCCGGCAGGCGGCAGCGTGTGCTCGGGGTCGATGACGAGCACGTCGCGTCCGTCGAGCTCGAGGCGCCGGACGCACTCGAGCAGCATCCGGCGGCCGACGTCGTGCAGGCGGTAGACCCGGGTGAGGTCGAGGGCCACCCGCGTGGTCGTGTGGTCCGCCTCGGCGATCGCCCGGACGACGGTCTCGGCACCGGAGAAGCGCAGGTCGCCCTGCATCTCATAGACGGTGACCGCGTCCTCGCCCTCGGACACGTAGGAGCCGCGGAGCGCCGAGCGGCCCTCCTGGGCCACGTCCATCAGGTGCATGCCCATGTCGCCGGAGAGGCGCTCGAAGACCTGTACCCCACGCACGCTGCTTCCGTGGGTGTCCAGACGCGGCGAGAAGACCGCCACGCCCACCTGGCCCGGGAGCGCCCCGATCACCCCGCCGGACACGCCGCTCTTGGCGGGGATGCCGACGTCGGTCATCCAGTCCCCGGCGGCGTCGTACATGCCGCAGGTCATCATCACGCTCATCACCTGCCGCACCACCGGACGGCTCAACAGCCGTTCCTGCGTCAGGGGGTGCGTCCCCGCGTTGGCCAGCGTCGCGGCCATCATGGCCAGGTCGCGGCAGGACACCGTGATCGAGCACTGGCGGGTGTACCCCTCGACCACCTCGACCGGGTCGCACTCCAGGACCCCGGAGGCCTTGAGGAGGTGGGCCATGCCGAGGTTGCGGTGGGCCGAGGCGAACTCCGAGGAGAAGGCGCTCTCGTCGACCACCAGGTCACGACCGGCGAACCGGCTGAAGCCGGCCAGCACCCGCTGGGAGCGCGCCGCGGCATCCTCGCCGTCGACCAGCGAGTGGGTCAGCAGCGCCCCGGCGTTGATCATCGCGTTGCGCGGGCGTCCCGTCTCGGGGTCCAGGGAGATCTCGTTGAAGGCCTCACCCGACGGCTCGACCCCCACCCGCTCGTCCATCTCGGCGACGCCGCGATCGGCCAGGGCGAGGGCATAGGTGAAGGGATTCGACATCGACTGGATGGTGAACTCCACGTCGGCGTCACCGGCGGCGTAGACCGCGCCGTCCACCGTCGCCACGCAGATGCCGAAGCGCTCCGGGTTCGCGGCGGCGAGCTCGGGGATGTAGTCGGCCACGGCGCCGGCGTCGGCGCCGCAGGAGTCGAGGACCTCGAGCAGGTAGTCGGGGATCGGGGAACGCATGCACCGAGACTAGGCGGAGGCGTCCCGGGGCCCCCTCAGGCGTCGTAGTCGACGCAAAGCTCCTCGCTGACCGGGTGGGCCTGGCAGGTCAGGACGTAGCCGGCGGCCCGCTCCTCGTCGTCGAGGGCGTGGTCCTGGTCCATCACCGCCGAGCCCAGCAGCACCTTGGCGCGACACGTGCCGCAGGCGCCGCCGGCGCAGGAGTACGGCGCGTCCACGCCCTGTCGGAGCGCGGCGTCGAGCACGGTGTCGCCGGTCGAGCGCAGCGCGAAGGTGGTCTCGCGACCATCGACGCTGACCGTCACCCGGCTCTCGACGTCCAGGTCGATGGCCGAGACGGTCTCCTCGGTGTGGAAGACCTCCGAGAGCACGCGCTCGCCCCGGGGCTCCAGGGCGGTGCGCAGGTCGTCGACCAGCTGCTCGGGCCCGCAGAGGAACCACGCGTCCGTGCGTGCCGGCACGAGCCGCTCGACCAGGTCCGGGGTCACCCGACCACTCAGCCGCGCCTCGGGGTCACGGGACAGCACGTGGTGCACCGCCAACCGGTCGCCGAAGCGCTCGGTCAGGTCAGCCAGGTCGTCGATGAGCATGGTGGAGGCGCTCGTGCGGTTGCCGTAGACGAGCGTGATCGTGCTCGCGGGTTCCTGCTCCAGCACGGCGGCGACGATGGACAGGACCGGGGTGATCCCGGAGCCGGCGGCGACCGCGGCGTACGAGCCCGCGGCCTCCGGGTCCCGGGCTGCGTCGAGGTGGTGCCCGAAGCGGCCCGCGGGCGTCATCACGTCCAGGATGTCGTCGGCGGCGAGCGACTCGTGGACGTAGGTCGAGAACACGCCACCGTCGATTCGCTTGACCGCCACGCGCAGGGTGCCGTCGCTCAACGGCGGGAGCAGTGAGTAGGAGCGTCGCACGTCGTGCCCGTCGACCATGGCGCGCAGGGTGACGTGCTGTCCGGGGTGGTGCTCGTAGTCGCGGGCCAGGTCGGCGGGCACGGTGAGGGTGACCGTCACGCTCTCGGCGGTCAGCGGCTCCACGGCCGCGACGCGCAGCGGGTGGAAGGCCGGCCGGCCGCTCGCCCGGGGATCGCGCTGCGGCGCGGCGCTCTCGAGGTCGTCGGTCAGGCGGCGCCAGGTGCGGTACTCCGAGGGCGTCAGGGAGCGCCCGAAGACCGTCGAGATCGCGGCGTTGCGGTCGAGGTAGGTCTCCTCGTTGCGCCGCCACGCGCGCAGGTAGCGGTAGAACGGCACGCTCGGGTGCAGGTGGTGCACCAGGTGGTAGTTCTGGTAGACGAACAGCGGCGTCATCCATCCCTCGCCGCCCACCCGGATCCGCGTGGCGCGGTACTTGTCCTGGCGGCCGGTGAAGGGCAGCCCGTGGTGCGGGAGGTAGTCGAACCACCAGGCGAGGATGCCGAGCCCGAGGCGCTGGGGGATGAGGAAGGCCACCGCCAGCGTGGCGGCGTGGCCGGCCGCGGCCAGCACGACGAAGGCGCTGAGGGTCACGGTGGCGAGCACGACGGTCGCGACGACCTCGCCGCGCGGGCGCTCACGGATCCGACGCACGTAGAAGACGGCGTACCAGAGGTCGATGCTCATCCACCGCAACGGCAGCTGCCACCAGGGACCCTCGCTGGTCCAGGCGTCGGGGTCGACCGACTTCGGCTCGTTGGTGTTGCGGTGGTGCTCGATGTGGATGAAGCGGAACATCGCATAGCCGGCGTACGGCGCGACGAACGGCGCCGAGAGGTGGCCCATCAGGTCGTTGAGCCGGCTGTTCGTGCTCACGGCGTGGTGGACCGCCTCGTGCAGCACGCTGAACATCAAGAATGTGACCGCCGCGCCCATCGGGACGGTGACCAGCGGCGACCAGCCGGCGGCCAGGACGCCGTACATCTCCAGGGCGAAGAGCGCCAACGTGCCGACGTACAGGCCGATGGTCGGCCAGGCGACCGGGGGGACGCGCTCGCCGGGGTCCGGCAGACCGAGCACCTGCTGCGGCGACTCCTGCCGGGCCGAGAAGGCAGCGCTGCTCTGGGACATCGGGGGGTTCCTGTCGTCGTCGGCACGTGGCCCGACCATACTTTACATATGATGCAGGTTTGTCAAGCACGACCTCCTGGGTGGGACGGGTGCCTGCTCACCGGGTCTCACCGGGTCTCCGTCGCCGCGTAGTCGGACTCGAGCAGCGTGGCGAAGCGACCGAGCATGTGGTGGAGCCCGAAGCGCATCAGCGGATCGGTCAGGGTGGCCACGAGCTTCGGCGTGGAGCCGGTGTCCATCGCCATCGTCCACTCGATGGAGCATCGCGCTGCTCCGAGTCCGCTCACCCGGTAGTCCTCGGCGAAGGCCCGCACGCCCCTCTTGGAGGCCTCGTTGAAGCGGAACGCCATCCGGGAGCCGTGCTCGTAGGCGATGAACTCCTCGTAGCCCACCAGTCCGGCACGCATGTGGACGTTGCGGGTCGAGCCGACTTCCAGCGGGAACCCGGAGGTCCACTCGACGCGGGTGATCGGGAAGGCCCACCTCACCCAGGCGTCGGCGTCGAGCAGCAGGTCGAAGACGCGCGCGGGGGAGACGTCGACCTCCACCCTGGCGCGGTGGATGGTGGGCGCGGACGCGAAGAAGTCCAGTCCCACCTTGTCGCAGGAGTAGGTCATCGTGTGCTCCTCTGTCGGTCGGGTCGGGGGGTGAGCAGCGGGACCACGAAGGCGGCGATCATCGCCCGCTCCGTGGCCGTGTCCGCTGCGGGCATCGCCAGGAACGACACGATGCTGCGCAGCAACCAGGCGCCGCGCAGCTCGATCTCGTCGTACGACGGCTGGTCGGCGTCGAGCCTCTGCGCCAGTCCGGCGGTCATCGCCTGCAGGAGCTCGGAGTTCTGCGACACCGCGATCGGGACCGCCATGTTGTCGGGCTCGAACCAGATGGCGAGCAGGGGGTCGGCGCGGACGGCCGCGATGCCCCGCACGATGAGGTCGACCAGGGCGTCGGGCTCGTCGGCGCCCCGCTCGGCCGGGGCGGGCACGATCTCGGCGGCGATGCGCAGGGTGGCGCGGTGGACGAAGCCCAGGCGCAGCGCGTCCCGGCTGGGGAAGTAGCGGTACAGGGTGGCTCGCGAGCAGCCGGCGGCCTGCGCGACGTCGGTCATCGTGGCGCGCGAGAGGCCGAGCCGGGCGAACGTCGTGCCGGCGGCGTCCAGCAGGCCGTCCACGGCGCTGGTGGCGTCGTCGTGCCGACGCCAGCTCCTGTGAGACATCCTCGAGAATATGTCTCACAAGCCACGATCTGGCAAGGGGCAGGCCCCTGCGTGCGCGCACCACCGAGCTGACGGAGCCGGCCGAGCACTAGGCTGAGGACACACGTCTCGTGGAGCAGGAACCCGGTGCCGGCAGCGATGTCGAAGTCCGGGGCGGTTCCGCCACTGTGAGCCGTCACTGCGCGTGACGGTCAGCCAGACACTGGCCACGGGACCTCCGACCACCCAGGGGCGAGAACCCCGAGGAGAAACCCGTGAAGATCGCGCTGCTCTCGACCTCCGACACCGACCTGCTCTCGGCCCGCGCCGCGCAGCAGGCCGCAGGCGTCGACTACGTCTACGCCAACCCGGCGAGGCCCGGCCACCAGTCGATGGCCGAGACCATCGAGGGCTGCGACCTCGTCGTGGGGCGCGTCCTCGGCTCGCCCCAGGACCTGTGCTCCGGCTTCGAGCGGATCCGCGACACCGGGATGCCGGTCGTCGTCCTCGGCGGCGAGCAGCAGCCGAGCGCCGAGCTGATGGAGCTGTCCTCGGTGCCGATGGGGGTCGCCGCCGAGGCGCACCGCTACCTGGCCGAGGGCGGCCCGGAGAACCTCGCCCAGCTGCACGCCTTCCTCTCCGACACCGTCCTGCTGACGGGGGAGGGCTTCGCGGCGCCGATCGAGATCCCCGTCTGGGGGATGGCCGAGCGCCCCGTCGCCGACGGTGTCCCGAGGGTGGGCGTCCTGTACTACCGGGCCCACGAGGCCAGCGGCAACACCGCCTTCGTCCACGCCCTGGTCGAGGCGATCGACGCGACCGGGCAGGCGGTCGGGGTGCCGGTCTTCGCGGGCTCGTTGCGTTCGGCGCCCGACGACCTGTTCACCGCGCTCGGCACGCTGGACGCCCTCGTGGTGACCGTGCTCGCCGCCGGTGGCAGCACCCCGGCCGCCTCGAGCGCCGGGGGCGAGGACGAGGCGTGGGACGTCGAGCGGATGGCGGCCCTCGACATCCCGGTCCTGCAGGGCCTCTGCCTGACCAGCAGCCGCGCGGAGTGGGAGGCCTCCGACGACGGCGTCACCCCGCTCGACTCGGCCAGCCAGATCGCGATCCCCGAGTTCGACGGACGGATCATCACCGCGCCGTTCTCCTTCAAGGAGATCGACGAGGACGGACTGCCCCGCTATGTCGCGGACCCCGAGCGGTGCTCCCGCGTGGCGCGGATCGCCGTCAACCACGCCCGTCTGCGCGTCGTACCCCCCGCAGAGCGCAAGGTGGCGCTGATGCTCTCGGCGTACCCCACCAAGCACAGCCGGGTGGGCAACGCCGTCGGCCTCGACACCCCGGTCTCCACGGTCCGGCTGCTGCGCCGGATGCGCGAGGCCGGCTACGACCTCGGGGCTCCGGGGGCCATCCCGGGACTCGACCTCGAGGACGACACCGCGGCCGGCGACGCGCTGATCCACGCCCTCATCGATGCCGGCGGGCAGGACGAGGAGTGGCTGACCAGCGCCCAGCTGACAGATGCCCACGTGCGGATCACGACGAGCGAGTACGACGCCTGGACGGCCGACCTGCCCGACGACCTGCGCGGCGACATGGTCGAGGCCTGGGGTGAGTCGCCCGGGCGGCTGTTCGTCAACGAGGCCGGCGAGATCGTGCTGGCCACCATCCGGGCCGGCAACGTGGTCCTGCTGATCCAGCCGCCCCGTGGCTTCGGGGAGAACCCGATCGCGATCTACCACGACCCCGACCTGGCGCCGTCCCACCACTACCTCGCGGCCTATCGCTGGGTGGAGCACGGCTTCGGAGCCCACGCCGTGGTGCACCTGGGCAAGCACGGGTCGATGGAGTGGCTGCCCGGCAAGAACGCCGCGCTGTCGGCCTCCTGCGCCACCGACGCCGCGATCGGCAACCTGCCGCTCGTCTACCCGTTCCTCGTCAACGACCCCGGCGAGGGTGCGCAGGCCAAGCGTCGCGCGCACGCCACGATCGTCGACCACCTGATCCCGCCGATGGCCCGGGCCGAGTCGTACGGCGACATCGCGCGCCTCGAGCAGCTGCTCGACGAGCACGCCAACATCGCCGCGATGGACCCGGCCAAGCTGCCCGCGATCCGTGGCGACATCTGGCAGCTGATGCACGCCGCCGAGATGCACCGCGACCTCGGCCTGGACGAGCAGCCCGAGGACGAGGCGTTCGACGACTTCATCATGCACGTCGACGGGTGGCTCTGCGAGATCAAGGACGCCCAGATCCGCGACGGCCTGCACGTCCTCGGCCAGGCGCCGGCCGAGGAGGCCCGGGTCAACCTCGTCCTCGCCATCATGCGCGCGGCCCAGGTCTTCGGCGGTCAGCAGGCCGCGGTCCCGGGTCTGCGGGCGGCGCTGGGCCTGAAGGAGAACCACGAGTCGACCGGTGCCGTCGACGACGTCGAACAGCTCGCCCGCGACCTGGTGCAACGCATGGACGACGCCGACTGGGACGTGGCCACGGCCGCGCGTCTGCACGACGACCCCGAGGTGGTGCGGGTCCTGGAGTTCGCCGCCACCCAGGTGGTCCCGCGCCTGGCGCGCACCACCGACGAGCTGGACGCCGTCCTGCACGCCCTCGACGGTGGCTTCATCGCGGCGGGTCCGTCCGGCTCGCCGTTGCGCGGGCTGGTCAACGTGCTCCCGACGGGGCGCAACTTCTACACCGTCGACCCGCGCGCGATCCCCTCGCGCCTCGCCTGGCAGACCGGTGTCGCGATGGCCGACTCCCTGCTCCAGCGCTACCTCGACGACACCGGCACCTACCCCGAGTCCGTCGGGCTGTCGGTCTGGGGGACCTCGGCGATGCGCACCAGCGGCGACGACATCGCGGAGGTGCTGGCGCTGCTCGGCGTCCGACCGGAGTGGGACGAGGCCTCACGCCGCGTCAGCGACCTGCACGTCGTACCGCTCGACGACCTGGGCCGGCCACGCATCGACGTCACCGTGCGGATCTCCGGCTTCTTCCGCGACGCCTTCCCGCACGTCGTCGCGATGCTCGACGACGCCGTGCGGCTCGTGGCCGAGCTCGACGAGCCGGTCGAGGCCAACCACGTGCGCGCCCACATGCTCCGCGACCTGGCCGAGCACGGCGACCGACGCCGGGCGACCACACGCGTCTTCGGCTCCAAGCCCGGGTCGTACGGCGCAGGCATCCTGCAGGTGGTCGAGTCCGGGTCGTGGCGCGACGACGCGGACCTCGCCGAGGTCTACACCGCCTGGGGCGGCTTCGCCTACGGGCGCGATCTGGACGGGGCTCCGGCCGCCGAGGACATGCGGGCCAACTACCGACGGATCAAGGTCGCGGCCAAGAACGTCGACACCCGCGAGCACGACATCGCCGACAGCGACGACTACTTCCAGTACCACGGCGGGATGATCGCCACCGTCCGGGCGCTGACCGGTTCGGACCCGCAGGCCTACGTCGGTGACTCGACCACGCCGGACGCCGTGCGCACCCGCACGCTGCAGGAGGAGACCAACCGCGTCTTCCGGGCGCGCGTCGTCAACCCGCGGTGGATCACCGCGATGCAGCGGCACGGCTACAAGGGCGCCTTCGAGCTGGCCGCCACCGTCGACTACCTCTTCGGCTTCGACGCCACGGCGGGAGTGGTGCACGACTGGATGTACGAGTCGTTGGCGAAGGAGTACGTGCTCGACGAGACCAACCAGGAGTTCATGAGGACGTCGAACCCCTGGGCGCTGCGCGGCATCGTCGAGAAGCTCCACGAGGCCGCCGACCGCGGACTGTGGGCCGAGCCCGACCCCGAGGTCGTGGCCGCGATGCAGGAGGTCTACCTGGACCTCGAGGGAGACCTCGAGGACCGGCTCGGTGGTTGAGGTGCGAGCGGAGCGGTCCTCGGGACCCCAGCGGGTCCGCATCATCGGGGTGGGTCCCGGCGACCCGTCGATGGTGACGGTGGAGGCGTTGAGCGCGATCCGCAGCGTGGCGTTCTTCGTGGTCTCCGACAAGTCACCCCGCGGCGGGATGCCCGACCCGCTGGTCGCGGCGCGCGGTCGGCTGCTCGACGTCCACCTGGGCTACGACCCGGTGGTGGTGCGGATCGAGGACCCGGCTCGCGAGCGCCGTCCCGAGCGCACCGGCACCCAGCAGGAGTACGAGGCCGCGGTCGAGGCCTGGCACGAGGCCCGGTCCATGGCCTACGAGGAGGCGCTCCTCGCCCACGACGGGGACGCCGGCTTCCTGGTGTGGGGCGACCCCGCGTTCTACGACTCCACCATCCGGATCCTCGAGCGGGTGGCCCGGCGCGGGTCGCTCCAGCTCGAGATCGACGTGGTCCCGGGGATCTCCAGCGTGCAGCTGCTCGCCGCACGGCACCGGATCGTCCTGCACGAGGTCGGCCAGGCGCTGCACGTCACGACCGGTCGTCGTCTGCGCGAGGCCGTGGCGCAGGGCCAGGACAACATCGTGGTGATGCTCAACCGGGTCATCGACCTGCCCGGCCTCGAGGACTGGTGGATCTGGTGGGGCGGCAACCTCGGCACCGCCTCCGAGGAGCTCGTGGCCGGTCGGGTCGCCGACGTCCTGCCGGAGATCGAGGCGGCCCGCGACCGGGCCCGCGACGCGGCCGGATGGGTGATGGACATCTACCTGCTCCGCGCCCCCGACGCACTCGATGCACCCGCCGCACCGGGCGCGGGCGAGGCGTGAGCGGGCTGCTGGTCGCCGGCACCACCTCGGACGCCGGCAAGTCGATCGTCACCACCGGGCTGTGTCGTGCGCTGGCCGACCGGGGCGTGCGCGTGGCGCCGTACAAGGCCCAGAACATGAGCAACAACTCGATGGTCGTCACGGGGCCCGACGATGCGGGTGCCGAGATCGGCCGGGCCCAGTGGGTGCAGGCGATCGCGGCCCGGGCGCGCCCGGAGGTGGCGATGAACCCGGTCCTGCTCAAGCCCGGCAGCGACCAGCGCAGCCACGTCGTGCTGATGGGACGGCCCGCCGGGGAGGTGGTCGCGACCGACTTCGTCGAGGGGCGCCGGCACCTGGCCGCCGTGGCGCACGAGGCCTACGACCACCTCGCGGCGCGCTACGACGTCGTGGTCGCCGAGGGCGCGGGTAGCCCGGCCGAGATCAACCTGCGGCGCAGCGACTTCGTCAACATGGGCCTGGCCCGCCACGCCGACCTGCCGACGGTGGTGGTCGGGGACATCGACCGCGGCGGTGTCTTCGCGGCCTTCGTCGGCACGCTCGCCCTGCTGGAGCAGGCGGACGCGCGCCTGGTCGCCGGCTTCGTGGTCAACAAGTTCCGCGGCGACCTCGACCTGCTCCGGCCGGGCCTCGACATGCTCGAGGAGCGCACCGGCCGACGCGTGTACGGCGTGCTGCCCTGGCACCGAGACCTGTGGCTCGACAGCGAGGACTCCCTCGACCTGGCCGCGGGCGAGGGGCGTCGCTCCGGGGCGGGTCGCGCACGGGTCGCCGTGGTGAGGCTCCCGCGGATCTCGAACTTCACCGACGTCGACGCGCTCGGCCTCGAGCCCGACCTGGACGTGTACTTCGCCTCCAGCCCGCGCACGGTGGCCGACGCCGACCTGGTCGTCCTGCCCGGCACGCGCGCGACCATCAGCGACCTCGCCTGGCTGCGCGAGCGCGGCCTGGACCGGGCCATCCTCGACCACGCCGCGGCCGGCCGGCCGGTCCTCGGCATCTGCGGGGGGTGCCAGATGCTGGGGGGCGAGATCGCGGACCCTGCCGGTGTCGAGGGCGCGCCCGCGACGGTCCACGGGCTCGGCCTGCTGGACCTGGGCACGCAGTTCGGTGGCGCGAAGGTGCTCCGGGTCGTGGAGCCCGCCGGCTACGAGATCCACCACGGCCGGGTGAGCGGCGCGTGGAGGAGCGGCGCGGTCACCGGGACGATGGTGCACGGCTCGTTCGAGGACGACGCCGCGCGCGCGACGTACCTCCGCGACGCGCTGGGCGTGACGTCGGCGGCGTCCTTCCCGGCGGCCCGCGAGCGCCGCCTCGACCTCCTCGGTGCCCTGGTCGAGGAGCACCTCGACGTCGACGCCCTGCTCGCCCTGGCCCTCTCCAGCACGTCGGGGACGCCGTGAAGGTGCTCCTCCTGGGCGGCACCGCCGAGGCGCGTGCACTGGCCGCCGTCCTGGTCGCCGACGGCGACGACGTCACCACCAGCCTGGCCGGACGGGTCGCCGACCCGCGGCTCCCGGTCGGCGCCGTGCGCGTCGGCGGGTTCGGGGGAGTGGCAGGGCTGCGCGACCACGCCTCGGGCTACGACGTCGTCGTCGACGCCACGCACCCGTTCGCCGCGCGGATCACCGGCAACGCGGTCCAGGCCTGCACCGAGCGGCCCCTGGTCCGGCTCCAGCGTCCCGGCTGGAGCGGCGACCACGTGTGGGTCGACTCCCACGAGGACGCCGCGGAGCAGGCGGGCGCGCTGGGTCGACGCCCCTTTCTGACCGTGGGGCGTCAGGAGCTGGGGCGGTTCGAGCCCCTGCTCGGGGACCGCCGTGCCCTGGTCCGGACGGTCGAGCCGACCGAGGTGCCGCCCGCGTGGACCCTGCTGCTCAGCCGCGGGCCCTACCGGCTCGACGGCGAGCTGGCGCTGATGCGCGAGCACCGGGTCGACGTGCTGGTGACCAAGGACTCCGGAGGCGAGCACACGGCACCCAAGCTCGACGCGGCCGCCCGGCTGGGTGTGCCGGTCGTCGTCGTCCGACGCCCGCGGCTGCCCGAGGGACTCACCGTGGTCGCGACCGTCGACGCCGCACGAGCGTGGGTCCGAGCGCACTGAGGACGGCGACCACGACCGCCCCGACCTGGACGCGCCCGGCGAGCGCGCGAGCCCGACCGATGTCCGCCGCGACGGGACGGTCGCCGTCGCCCAGCACCGGGCGCCGCTCCACCCGGTGGGGGTAGACGGTCTCACCGCCCAGGCGCAGCCCGAGGGCTCCGGCGAAGGACGCCTCGACGGGTCCGGCGTTGGGGCTCGGGTGGGCACGAGCATCGTGCCGCCACGCCCGCCCGGCGGAGCGCCGGTCCTCGCCGAGCAGGACCGTGAGCAGGGCCGCGAGCCGCGATCCCGGGAGGTTCAGCACGTCGTCGAGGCGTGCCGCCGCCCACCCGAAGTGCTCGTAGCGGTCGCTGTGGTGCCCGATCATCGCGTCGAGGGTGTTCGTCGCGCGGTAGCCGAGCAGTCCCGGCACGCCGGCCAGCGCACCCCACACGAGCGGTGCGACGACGGCGTCCGAGGTGTTCTCGGCGACCGACTCGATGGTGGCCCGTGCGACGCCGTTCTCGTCGAGGTCGACGGTCACCCGCCCCACCAGGTGGGTCAGCCGGTGCCGCGCGCCGGGAAGGTCGCCACGCTCCAGCAAGGCCGCCACGGCGGCAGCCTCCCGGTCGAGCGAGGCGCCCCCGAGCACGGCCCAGGTCGCCAGCGCGGTCGCTGTGGTGCCGCGCCCGCGCCGACCGATCAGGACCGTCGCGCCGACCAGCGCCGCCACGTGTGCCGCACCCGCGAGGCGCGAGTCGGCGTACGTCCGGCGCTCGAGCCAGGCGGCGGTGCGCCCGAATCCGGCGACCGGGTGGAAGCGGGCGGGGTCGCCGACGAGTCGGTCGGCGGCGAAGCCGAGCGCCAGGCCGAGAGCCCTGCTCATCGTGGTGCTCGAACCTCAGGCATCCGGTGGCAGCAGGTCCGCCAGGAGTGCGACGTCGCTCAGCAGCGCGGCCGACGCGCGCACGAGCGGCACCGCCGCGACGGCACCCGAGCCCTCGCCCAGGCGCAGCCCCAGGTCGAGCAACGGCTCCAGCCCGAGCCTGGCCAGCGCCAGCGTCTGCGCCGGCTCGGTGGAGCGGTGCCCGGCGGCGAACCACGCGGCCGCTCCCGGCTCGATCCGGTCAGCGGTCAGCGCGCAGGCCACGGCCATCAGACCGTCCAGCAGCACCGGTACGCCGGCGCGCGCGGCCGTCAGCAGGAACGACGTCGCCGCGGCCAGGTCGGCGCTGCCCAGGGCCGTCAGGGTCTCGACGGGGTCGTCGACCCGGCTGCCGACCCGCCGCAGGGCCTGGGAGACGACCTCGGTCTTGCGAGCCAGGGACGCCTCGTCGACGCCGGTCCCGCGCCCGACGACCGTGCCCGCCGGCACGCCGAGCCCGGCGGCGACGAGGGCCGCCGCCACCGTGGTGTTGCCGATGCCCATGTCGCCGCTGATCAGCAGGTCGGCGCCGGCCTCGATCTCCTCGCGCGCGACCCGCTCGCCGACCGCGAGGGCGCGCTGGGTCTCCTCGGGGCTCAGGGCGTCGGTGAGGTGGATCGGCCCGGAGCCGCGTCGTACCTTGTGCTCGCCCCCGGCGTCGTCGTCGACGGCCACGTCGACGACCCGCACGCTCACGTCGTGAGCGCGGGCCAGCGCGCTCACCCCGGCCCGGCCGGCGCGGAAGGTGTCGACCATCGCCCCGGTGATCGCGGGCGGGAACGCGCTCACGCCGTACGCCGCCACGCCGTGGTCGCCGGCGAAGATCGCCAGGCGGACGTTGGTCGGCGCGGTCGGCGGCACGACGCCCTGGCAGGAGGCGAGCCACACGCCCAGCTCGCCCAGCCGACCCAGGGATCCCGGCGGTACGGCGAGTCCGGCGAGCCGCTCCTCGGCCGACCGGCCGACCGCCGCGTCGGGCGCCCTCACAGGCTCGCGGCGAGCTCGCGGCGCGCGGCCACGCTCGCCACCTGCTCGTGCAGCCGACCGACGAGTGCGGTGAGGCCGACGCCGATCACCGCCCACAGGGCCACCAGCGTGGTGAGCGAGGCGCGACGGAAGAACCACAGCTCGTCGGCCGGGAAGTCGCCCACCTCGTTGACGGTCGGCATCAGCTCGCCGGCCAGGACCATGACGGCGACGTAGCCGACGGCGGCGATGGTCACGGCCTCGAAGGCGCCCAGCCTCTCCCACAGCCGGGTCGCCACGACGACGGCGGCGACCCCGACGACGAGGGAGATCAGCAGGAAGACGAAGTAGTAGCCGGTGCGTGCGCCGATCGTCTCGCCGCTCCCGACGGCCGGTGGGGTCGCGGGGTACTTGAGGAACGGCGCCAGTGCCACGGCCGTGAAGCCGACCAGGGCGACCACCGCCGTGGACTGGCGCGGTGTCAGCCGGCCCAGCCGTCCCACCGTGGCGGCGGCGACCAGGGCGACGAGGCCGCCCAGCGCGACGCCGACGGCGAGGGTGCCGGTGGCCAGGCCCCAGGTGCGCTGGGTGGTCCGGGACACCGACGCGCCCCCGTCACCAGCACCGTCGCCGGCACCGTCACCAGTGCTGTCGCCGTGGCTGTGCGGCGCAGTGCCCGCCGCGTGGCTGTGGTCCGTGGGCTCGGTGGCCGCGGCCGCGGAGCCGGACTCCTCGAGGGCGATGGCCCGCTCGACGTGGGGCTCACCGACCATGTAGGCGACGGCGAACGCGGCGATGCCGGCCAGGAGTCCGACGAGCAGGCCGCGGACCAGGAACGCGCGTGCGTTCATCTCGGGTGTCCCCGCGACTCAGTGGCAGGGGAAGCCGAGGAGGTGGCGTCCGTCGTGGACCCACTCGTGGATGGCGGTGCCCGCCGGGAGCGAGACCGCGCCCTGGTCGGTGGTGACGAAGAAGATCACGACCAGGCCGAGCAGACCGAAGAAGAGCGCCCACGGGGCGAGCTCGCGCAGCGGGATGGTCGGGATCGCGACCTCGGAGACGGGTGCAGCGGTCGACTGAGACATGTGTCCTCCTCAGGGATGAATGCGTCCCTGTTGTGAATGGGGTGGATGACGGACCTTCGGGTCTGACTTCACCGCCTGGAGGCGATGTCACAGTAGCGCGACTGTGCCGGATTCACACCGGCTTCCTCGTGCCCGCAGACGCAGCCTAGGGCATGGATCGCCCGCTGCTGCGGCGGTCCCGGCATCGCGGACCCTCACCGACGCGGAGCCGCGTCGAAGACGCAGTCGCCGCACACGCCGGCGCCCGGCACGAGGTAGAACAGGCAGCAGGTACGTCGTCGAGCGCGGCTGCCGACGGACTCGTCGAGCTCTCCGGCGTACGGCGCGCGGGCGAGCAGGTCGGCGACGAGCCGCTGGGCAGCGGGCAGGTCGTGCACCCGCGGCACGGCGTGCAGGCTGGCGGCGACGTTGCCCCACAGCAGGCGGGGCGACAGGTCGAGGCTCTCGACCACGGGCCGCAGCACCCGTTGGACCGCTGCGTCCACCTCCTCGAGCCTCGGATCCAGGAAACCCCGTGGTTGAGCCAGTCCCAGGACCAGGGACCCCTCGTCGTCGGCGCCGACCAGGTGCTCGACGTCGACCAGCACACCGTCGCGCGCGACGCTGACGACCGTCGCCGACCACAGTCGCGAGGCGAGCCCCATCACCACCGCGGACCGGCCCACGCGCCGCGGTGCTCCGCCCAGGCGCGTGCAGATGCGCTCGGCGAGGCCCCCGGCCACCAGGTCGGGCAGCGGCACGAAGCCGGCACCGGGCGCGAGGTCCACGGGCCACACGTCGCTGCGCGTCAGGGCGTCGACCACCTGACCGGGCTCGGCGGGCTGCATCACGCGCGCTCCATCACGCGCGCGCCAGGACGTCACCGAGGGCCGACACCAGCCGGGCGGTGACCTCGGGGGGTCGCACGGCGATGCGCACCCACTCCGGCCCGAGACCGGGGAAGGTGTCGGCCCGCCGTACGGCGACCCCGGCCTCACGCAGCGCCGGGTGGACGCCGACCCCCACCCGGGCCAGCACGAACGACGTCGTCGACGCCAGGACCTCGACACCGAGGCTCCGCAGGCCGGCCTCCAGGTCGGCGCGCCAGCACGCGATCTGCAGCGCGCGACGTCGCGACTCCTCGCGTGCCTCGTCGGTCGAGCAGACGAGCATCGCGGCCACGGCCGGCGAGGAGACCGACCACGGCACCTGGAGCGCCCGCAGGGCGGCCACCGTGGAGGGCTCGCCCACCAGGTAGCCGGCCCTGATGCCCGGGATGGACCAGTGCTTGGTGAGGCTGCGGATCACGACGAGACCGGGCAGCGCCTCGCCGGCCAGGGTCTCGGGCTCGTCCGGCACGGAGTCCATGAAGGCCTCGTCGACGACGACCGTGCGTCCGGGGCGGAGCAGGGACCGGACCGCTGCAGCCGGGTGCAGCACGCCGGTCGGGTTGGTGGGGTTGCCCAGCACCACCAGGTCGCTGTCCTGCGGCACCAGCGCGGGGTCGAGGCGGAACGGGTGCCCCAGCACGACCTCGTGCACTTGGTGCCCGGCCTGGCGCAGCGCCGCGTGCGGCTCGGTGAACTGGGGGTGCACCACGACCGGTCGTCGCCAGGGCCGCGAGCGCGCCAGGAGTGAGAAGGCCTCGGCCGCTCCCGCGGTGGCGAGCACCTGCTCCGGTTCGCGCCGGTGGTGGCGGGCGATCGCCGCCTCGGCCGCGCTCACCGACGGGTAGGCCGAGGCCGCGTCGAGCCCGGCCAGCAGGGCGGCCTCCAGCCACGGCGGCCGGGGCCCGGCGTACACGTTGACGGCGAGGTCGAGCAGGCCGTCGCCGACCTCGACGTCGCCGTGGTGCCGCAGCGGGTCGAGCACCTCTGTCGTCGGTTCCGCCTCAACCACGCGGCGCACCCCGAGTGACGCAGGCCTCGGCGAAACGCTGCGCCAGCCGCGGATGGCCGGCCCAGTGGGTGTGCAGGTAGGAGGCGTGCAGGGTGGGGGAGGCGAAGCCGACCGCGGCGCCGTCGATGCGCCACGCCGGTGACGGGCCCGCCTCCGGGGCCACGCGGGTGCGGTGGAACTCGTGCCCGGTGACCCGTTCGCCGGCCCGGGTGATCACCGAGTCGACGAGTGCCTCGGCCTCGGGGTAGCGCAGCGTCAGCCCCTCGCTCATGGCCGCCGCTGCGGTGACCGGCAGCGCACCGACCATCGGAGCCCCGTCGAGGGTGTCGCACAGGTAGAGCAGACCCGCACACTCCGCCACGGTCGGTACGCCGTCGCCGACGGCCGTCGCGAGCTCGCGGCGCAGCGGCTCGTTGCCGGTGAGCGCGGCCGCGTGCACCTCGGGGAACCCGCCACCGAGGTAGAGACCCGTGGTGCCGCTCGGCAGTGCCCCGTCGTGCAGCGGGTCGAAGGCCACGACGTCGCAGCCGGCCGCCCGCAGCAGCTCCTCGGTCTCGGTGTAGCGGAAGGTGAAGGCACGCCCGCCGGCCATCGCGACCACCGGCCGGCCGCAGACCGGGTCCACCTCGGCCGCCGGGTCCCAGGCCGACCCGGCGAGGTCGGGTGCGCTCGCGGCCAGGGCGAGGACGGCGTCCAGGTCGACGTGGGTGCTCACCTGCTCGGCGAGCCGGTCCAGGGCCGCCGCGGAGAGCTCCCGCTCGGCGGCCGGCACCAGGCCGAGGTGCCGCGACGGCGCCGAGATCCGGTCGTCGCGGGGGATCGCCCCCAGCACGGGCAGGGAGATGGAGGAGCGGACCTCGTCGGCATGTCTCACCGACCCGGCCTGGTTGAGGATCACACCCACGACCTCGATCGACGGGTCCCACGTCGCCATGCCGTGCACGAGGGCCCCGATCGAGCGCGAGGAGCGGGCGATGTCGACGACCAGGACCACCGGCGTGCGCGTCAGGGCGGCGACGTGGGCGGTCGAGGAGAAGCCCGCGCCGCCGACCCGCCCGTCGTACAGGCCCATCACGCCCTCGACGATCGCGACGTCGGCGCCGGCCGCGCCGTGCCGCAGCAGAGGCACGACGCGCTCCTCGCCGACGAGGTGGGGGTCCAGGTTGCGACCGGGTCGCCCGCAGGCGAGGGCGTGGTAGCCGGGGTCGATGTAGTCGGGGCCGACCTTGTGGCCGCTGACCTCCAGCCCGCGGCGGGTGAGGGCCGCCATCAGTCCCGTGGCCACCGTGGTCTTGCCCTGGCCGGTGGCCGGAGCCGCGATCACCAGGCGGGCCGGGGCGCTCACCACTCGATGCCTCGCTGACCCTTCTGGCCGCGGTCCATCTGGTGCTTGACCTTGGTCATCTCGGTGACCAGGTCGGCTGCCTCCACCAGGGCGGGGTGGGCGCGACGTCCGGTGACGACGACGTACTGACGCCCGGGCCGCTCGCGCAGGGTCTCGACGACGTCGTCGACGTCGACCCAGCCCCACTGCAGGGGGTAGGTGAACTCGTCGAGCACGTAGAGGTCGTGGCGCTCCTCGGCGATCCGGCGCTTGACCTCGGCCCACCCCTCGGCGGCGTCGCGGGCGTGGTCGGCCTCCGCGCCGGCCTTGCGCGACCACGACCAGCCGGCCCCCATCTTGTGCCACTCCACCGGCCCGCCCTCGCCGGTCTGCTGGTGCAGCTCGCCGAGCCGCTCGAGCACGGTCTGCTCGCCGATGCGCCACTTGGCGGACTTCACGAACTGGAAGACGCCCACGTCCCAGCCCTGGTTCCACGCGCGGATCGCCAGCCCGAACGCGGCCGTCGACTTCCCCTTGCCGTCTCCGGTGTTGACCATCAGCAGCGGCAGGCTGCGCCGCTGGGCGGTGGTGAGCCCGTCGTCGGGCACGGTCTCCGGCTTGCCCTGGGGCATCAGGCCACCCGCCCGTCCGTGGCCGCTCGCGTGGCGGTGGCCGAGGTGACCGCGCCGGTCAGGTCCGCTGCGCTGACCTGACCCACCGGCACGTGCTCGGCCTGCAGGTGCCGGGCGAGCGTCGCGGCGAGACCCAGCCGCATCGCGCCGGCCTCGCAGTCGATCACGAGCGACGACACGTGCGCCGCCGCGAGCAGACCGGCCGCCTGCTGCGAACGCCGTACGGCGTCGGGACCGCTGGTGGCGCGGCCGTCGGTGACCACCACCAGCAGCGGGCGCCGGCGCGGGTCGCGGATCCGCTCGAGGCCGAGCACCCGCCCGGCCTCCAGCAGTCCTTCGGCCAGCGGGGTGCGCCCGCCCGCAGGCAGGTCGTCGAGCCGCCGTGCGGCGATGTCGACGGAGCCCGTGGGCGGCAGCGCCAGGTCGGCCCCGGCCCCCCGGAAGGTGACCAGCCCGACCTTGTCGCGGCGCTGGTAGGCGTCCAGGAGCAGGCTGAGGATGGCGGTCTTGACCTGCTCCATCCGCCGACGCGCGGCCATGGAGCCGGAGGCGTCCACGCAGAACAGCACCAGGTTGGACTCCTGCCCCTCACGGGTCGCGACGCGCAGGTCGCCGCCGCGGAACAGCAGCGGTCCGTCGGTGCGGCCCCGCGCCCGCTGGTGCGGCGCGGCGGCGCGGACCGTCTCCAGGAGGTGGATCGCGCCGCGGCTGCCCGGCGCGGCCCCGACCCGGCGCCCGGAGTCGGTCAGCGCCCGGCTGCGGCGACCCGCCTCCCCGGCGCCGGTGCCGGCGACGGTGAACAGCCGGGCGCGGTACGGCGTGCCCGCGGCGACAGCGCGGTCACCAGCCTCACCAGCCTCACCAGGGTTACCAGGGTCACCGGGGCCGCCGGAGTCACCAGGGTCGCCGGGGTCGGTCGCATGCTCGGGCGGCGCCGCACCAGCCTCCCCGTCGGGGCCGCCGCCGGGATCCGGGTCCGGGTCGTCGTCACCGAGCACCTCGTCCAGCAGGTCCTCGTCGAGCCCGGGAGCGTCGAAGGGGTTGCGCCGCCGCCGGTGCGGCAACGACAGCCGGGCCGCGGCGCGGACGTCGTCGAGACCGACCTCGTCGCGGCCGTGCCACGCGGCGTGGGCCACCGCGGTGCGAGCGGTGACGATGTCGGCGCGCATCCCGTCGACGTCGAAGGCGGCACACAGCTCGGCGATCCGCAGCAGCATGTCGTCGCCGAGCACGACCTGACCGACCCGGGACTGCGCGGCCAGGATCCGTGCGGTGAGCTCGGCCTCCTGGGCGGCGTAGGACGCGCCGAACGCGACCGGGTCGGCATCGAAGGCCATCCGGCGCCGGACGACCTCGACCCGGAGCGCCGGGTCCCGGGGGGCGGCGACCTCGACGGTCAGGCCGAAGCGGTCGAGCAGCTGGGGACGCAGCTCGCCCTCCTCGGGATTCATCGTCCCGACCAGCACGAAGCGCGCTGCGTGCGAGACCGACACCCCGTCGCGCTCGACCGTCGAGCGGCCCATCGCCGAGGCGTCGAGCAGCAGGTCGACGAGGTGGTCGTGCAGCAGGTTGACCTCGTCGACGTACAGGATCCCGCGGTGCGCCTTGGCGAGCAGCCCGGGCTCGTAGTGCGTCTCGCCGGCGGACAGGGCGCGCTCGAGGTGCAGCGAGCCGAGCACCCGGTCCTCGGTGGCACCGACCGGCAGCTCGACGAGCCGCACCGCACGCTCCTCGACCTCGGCGCCCGCGACCTCGCTCGGGTGGCGGTTGAACGCGTCGTCGGCGGCGACCTGGATCGGCGGCAGGACTCCGGCGAGGGCGCGCACGATCGTCGACTTGGCGGTGCCCTTCTCGCCGCGCACCAGCACACCGCCGATCGCGGGCGAGATCGTCGTCAGCACCAGGGCCAACGACATGTCCCCGGCCTCGACGACCGCCGAGAACGGCAGGGTGGCGCCGGGAAAAGTGGTCGGGTGGTTCGGTGACGCTGGCATGTGAGGCTCCCGCTCGTCCGCCATCGGATGGATGAGCCGCGAGGCCGGTCTTCGGACTTCCCGGATCGACGTCCTGACGACGTCCGGGTCACCGCAGCGGGCCTGTGCCGGACTCTCACCGGCTTCCCAGATTCTCCCGTCGGGCTGTCGACCCTCGGGGCACCTCGTGGCGTCGACGACGATAGCGTCACCGCTCGTGCCCTCCCCGTCGGCCCCGCCACCACCGCCCGACCCGTCGCCTCCGACCTTCGTCGTGGCCGCGGTGTGCCTGCGCGACGACCACGGCCGGGTGCTCACCGTGCGCAAGCGTGGGACCGCCTCGTTCATGCTGGTCGGCGGCAAGATCGAGGCCGGCGAGACGCCGGGGCAGGCGGCGTTGCGCGAGACGGCGGAGGAGGTCGGATTGCACCTCGACGAGGTCCACCCGCTCGGGCAGTTCCTCGCCGACGCCGCCAACGAGCCCGGCCACCTCGTCGACTCGACGGTCTTCACCGCACCCCTGGTCGGGGAGCCGAGCGTCTCGGGCGAGATCGAGGAGCTGCGCTGGCTCGACCCCGCCGACCTGGACGGGTTCGGGGCGCCGATCGCGCCGTTGCTGCGCGAGCACGTCCTGCCCGCCCTCTCGCCGATCACCGTCGTCGGGATCGGTGCCGACGGCTGGGCCGGCCTGCCGGACGACGTACGACGCCGCGTCGCCGCGGCTCCCGTCGTGATCGGCGCCCGACGCACCCTCGACCTCCTCCCGCCCCTCGACGGCCAGGTACGTCGGGCCTGGCCCTCGCCGTTCGGCGTCGAGGTGGTCGAGGAGTTCCCCGGGCGTCCGGTGCTGGTGCTGGCCAGTGGCGACCCCCTGGTCTCCGGCGTCGCGACCACCTTGCTGCGTCGCTTCGGCGCCGCCCGGGTGGAGATCGTCCCGGCGGTGTCGTCGGTCGCGCTCGCCCGCGCCCGGATGGGCTGGAGCGCGGAGGAGACCGCCGTCGTGACGGTGGTCGGACGTCGCCACGAGACGGTGCTCCGCGAGCTCGCGCCGGGACGGCGGGTGCTGGTGCTGTCCAGCGACTCCGCCAGTCCTGCGGTGGTCGCGGACCTGCTGCGCGCGGCCGGCTACGGGGAGTCGACGATGACGGTCCTCGGCGACCTGGGCTCCGCCGAGGAGTCGCGCAGCCAGGCGAGTGCCGCGAGCTGGCGGTCGACGGCGCCCGCGCTGCACGTCATCGCCCTCGACTGCCGTGGTCCCGTGGTGGGCGCCTGGAGCGCCGGCCTGCCGGACGAGGTGTACGAGCACGACGGCCAGCTCACCAAGCGCGACCTGCGCGCCTCGGCGCTGGCCCGCCTCGCCCCCCAACCCTCACAGCTGCTCTGGGACGTCGGTGCCGGGGCAGGCTCCGTCGGCATCGAGTGGATGCGGGCTCACCCGAGCTGTCGCACGATCGCGGTGGAGTCCGTCGTCGATCGCGCGAGCAGGATCGCCCGCAACGCCGCGGCGCTGGGGGTGCCCGACCTCCGGGTGATCACCGCCCGGGCTCCCGACGGGCTCGGCGAGCTGCCCGACCCCGACGCGATCTTCGTCGGGGGAGGTGCCACCACCCCCGGGCTGCTCGCGCTCGCCCGGGACCGGCTCCGTCCCGGCGGTCGTCTCGTCGTGCACGGCGTGACGCTGGAGACCGAGGCCCTGCTCGTCCAGCTGCACGGCGAGCTCGGCGGCGAGCTGACGCGACTCTCCCTGGACCACGCCGAGGCGATCGGTGGCTTCCGGGGATGGAAGCCGGCCCGTCCGGTCGTGCAGTGGAGCTGGACCTGCGGCGGCCTGCGCCCATGACCGTCCACTTCGTCGGGGCCGGCCCCGGGGCCGCCGACCTGATCACCCTGCGCGCAGCGGCTCTGCTGGGTGCCGCCGACGTCGTGCTCTACCCCGGCACCTACCTCGATGCCGACGTGCTCACCCATGCCCGCTCCGGCGCGCGCCTGGTCGACACCCAGGACCTCGACCTCGAGGCGATGGTGACGGTGATGGTCGAGGCGCACGCGGGCGCCCAGGACGTCGTGCGCCTCACCTCCGGTGACCCGTCGGTCTACTCCGCGCTGGCCGAGCAGACCAGGCGCCTCGATGCGGCCGCCGTGCCGTGGGACGTCACCCCCGGGGTCGCCGCCTACGCAGCGGCCGCGGCCCTGGTCGGCAGCGAGCTGACGGTGCCGTTGGTCGCCCAGTCCGTCGTGCTCACCCGGGCGCAGGCCCGCTCGACGAGGATGCCCGAGAGGGAGTCGCTCGCCGCCTTCGCCGCGACCCGCGCCACCCTCGCGCTGCACCTGGCGATCGCGCGGGTGCGGGAGGTGATGGCCGAGCTCGCCCCCGAGTACGGCGACGACTGTCCCGTCGTGGTGGTCCACCGGGCCAGCCAGCCCGGGGAGCTCGTGCTCCGGGGCACGGTCGGCGACATCGCCGAGCAGGTCGAGGAGGCGGGGCTGCGCCAGGCGGCGGTGATCCTCGTGGGCCGCGCACTGCACCGCGACGACACCGCGGCGGGGGAGTCCTTCCTCTACTCGACCGACCGCGACCGCCGGGCCCCACACCCGCGGCGGGGGCCGGAGGGGAAGCCCTGAGGCAGGCGCGTTGTTGGGACCACATGAGCGACTTCACCGCCCCGTCGGTCACCTTCAGCCCCGGCTTCGGCGCCGAGACGTCGACGTACCGCAGGGCCTTCGGGCTGCTCTCCTCGCGTGCTCCCCGCGAGGCGCTCGAGCTGCTCGACCCCGCCATCGCCGCCGACCCGAGCGACCGCGGGCTGCGCAGCCTGCGCGCCTGGGCGTACCTGATCCGCGTCCAGCTGCGCCAGGCGGAGGCCGAGCTGCGGGGGCTCGTCGAGGAGGACCCGGGTGACACCTGGGCCCGCTACGCCCTGGGGCGTGCCCTGGAGCGGCAGTCGCGGCTCTCCGATGCCCTGCCGCACTACCGGCTGGCGGCCGCGATGAGCGGCGACGTCGAGCACGACGTGGCGGTGCTGCGGGTCGAGCGGCTCCTGATGGATCCGCTCACCTGACCGAGCGGGCCGTCCACACCTGACCCGCGGCGGTGCGCGACGTGGCCGACGAACCCACCAGGACCAGGCACTTCATGTCGATGCTGTCGGCATCGAGTGCACCCAGGGTCGTCACCGTCAACGACTCCCCGGCACGGCCGACGTCGCGGCCCACGACGACCAGGCGGTCTGCGGGCAGCTCCTCGAGCAGCAGCTTCTGCGCCGCGACCACCTGCTCGCGTCGCGAGCGTGAGGCCGGGTTGTAGATCGCCAGGACGAGGTCGGCGGCGGCGATCGCGCGGAGCCGCTGCTCGATCACGGCCCAGGGCTTGAGGCGGTCCGAGAGGCTCACCACGGCGAAGTCACCGCCGATCGGTGCCCCGGCTCGGGCGGCGACCGCCTGCACGGCGCTGACGCCGGGCAGCACCCGGACCCCGACCTGCGGGAACTCGTCGGCGACCTCCAGGACGGCGGTGGCCATGCCGAACACCCCGGCGTCGCCTCCCGAGACGACCGCCACGCGTTCGCCCGCAGCGGCGAGACCGAGTGCGTGGCGGGCGCGGTCGAGCTCGACGGTGTTGCCCGAGGAGTGCCGGGTCAGGCCCGCGCGCTGCGGCACGCGATCGACGTACGGCGCGTAGCCGATCACGTGGTCGACGCCGGCCAGCGCGTCGCTCACCTCTGCGGTGAGCCAGCGGTCCGGGCCCGGACCGAGCCCGACCACCAGGACCTCACCGGCCGGCGCGGGCTGGGTCGTCGGCGGGGGCTGGGTCGCCGGCGCGGGGACGGGGCGCGACCCGGCGCGCCGGGAGTCTCCCGACACCACGATCAGGGAGAAGTACGGCACCGAGGCCGCCTCGACCTCGGCCACCGGCAGCCGTCGCTCGTCGGGGTGCGAGGCACGCTCGACGTACACCGCGTCGTCCAGCCGCCCGGCCGCGGCCAGCGCGTTGCGCACCGCGGGGAACGTCCGGCCGAGCTTCATGATGATCGCGCCGTCGGTGTCGGCCAGGCGGCGCGCGAGCTCGGGCTCCGGCAGGGTGCCCGGGAGCACGGTGAGGACGTCGGTCTGGCGCACGAGCGGCAGAGCGGCCGAGGCGGTCGCGGCGGAGAACGACGGCACCCCGGGCACGACCTCGGTCGGGAACCGGTCGGCCAGCCGGTCGTGCATGTACATCGAGGAGCCGTAGAAGAGCGGGTCGCCCTCGGCGAGCAGGACGACGTGCCGGCCCTCCTCCAGGTGCCTCGCCAGACGTGCTGCTGACGCGGCGTAGAAGTCGGCGATCGCGCCGGCGTAGCCGCCGGGATGGTCGGTCGACCCGGTGGTCACGGGGTAGCGCAGCTCCTCCTCGAGCACCCCGACCGGGAGCAGGTCCGCGGCGATGCGTCGCGCGTGCGACTGCTTGCGGACACCCGCGTGGTAGGCGACGACGTCGGCCTCACCGATGATCCGGGCGGCCTTGAGCGTGATCAGCTCGGGGTCCCCGGGACCCAGGCCCACGCAGGTGAAGCGGCCGGACATCACTCCACCTCCGAGGCGAGGGCGTTGACGGCGGACGAGGCCATCGCCGACCCGCCGCGTCGGCCCCGCACCGTCACGAACGGCACGTCGATGCCGTGCGTGCTCGCCAACGTGGCGAGCGCCTGCTTCGACTCGGCCGCGCCGATGAAGCCGACCGGGCAACCCACGATCGCCGCCGGTCGTGGTGCGCCGTCCACGAGCATCTCCATCAGGTGGAACAGCGCCGTCGGGGCGTTGCCGATCGCCACGACCGCGCCCTCGAGGTGCGGCTCCCACAGGGAGACGGCGGCCGCGGTGCGCGTCGTCATCCAGGCCCGCGCGAGGCCCGGGACCCGGTCGTCGGTGAGGAAACAGCGCACCTCGTTGTCGGCCGGGAGCCGGCCGGCGGTGATGCCCATCGCGACCATCCGGGCGTCGGTCAGGATCGGGGCGCCGTCGGCAAGAGCCGCGCGGCCCGCGGAGGCGAGTCGAGGGTGGATCACGAGGTCCTCGACCAGGTCGACCTGGCCGCTGCCGTGGATCATCCGCACGGCGACCTTCTCGGCGTCGGCGGGGACGTCCCCGAGGTCGCTCTCGCGGCGGATGGTCGCGAACGAGTCGACGTAGATCGCCGGGCCGTCGGCGACGTAGTCGAAGCGACGCGTCGGCGGGGCGAGCACGGCGGGAGGGGTCTGGTCGGTCATCGCGCTCCCCCCGGGACCAGGACGCCACGCCACGGTGTGACGACGAGGTCGTGACCGGGCGCCGTCAGGTGGGCGACGAGGTCCGGGGCGAGGACGCCGGCGGGTGCCGCGACGTGGTCGGGTCCGTACGGCAGGGGTTCCTGGTGGACCTGGGCGCGCGGGTCGCGGGGGTGCGACGCGGCGAGCGGGGAGTCGAGCTCGTCGACGTGCCAGGCGGCGGCGACGCTCTCGCCGCGCAGGTCCAGGAACCTCGCAGCGAGGTCGACGAGGGCACCTGCCGCCTCCCCGATCCCCACGGTGTCGCCCCACCCGGTGCTGCCGAGGCGGAGCTGGGCGCTCGCGTCGTCCAGGGCGACCAGCCCGAGGTCGGGTGCCCGGTCCGCCAGGTCGCCGCGGCCGTCGTCCAGCACGAAGAGGAACCGACCTCCGAGCGCCGCCAGCCGGGGTGCCGCGCACAGCAGCCGGTCCAGCTCGGCGCTGATCGGTCGGAGGTCGACCCGGCCGCCGCCGAGACCGGTCGCGGGCGAGGCCATCACGTTGCGGGCCAGCTCGTGGCTGCGGCTGGGCAGCAGCCCGGTCGACTCGATCGCGCTCACCACCCGCTCCGGCAGCCGTTCGGCCTCGTGGGGGAGCCCGCGCAGCTGCAGGTTGGCGCGCGAGGTGAGGTGGAGGTCACCGTCCCCGTGCTCCTGCGAGACCCGCGAGAGGGCGCGGAGGGCGGCGGCCGAGACCTGCCCGCCGATGAGCCTGACCCGGACCAGCGCGCCGTCCTCGGCCGGCCAGGGGCGCAGCACCCCAGGGCAGAGGTCGCGGCGCGACCTGGGTCGAGGGAGGTGGGACCTGGGGGAGGTGGCTGTTTCGGGAAGCACGACGTCCTCGGCGGCTCGGGCTGGTACGCGTCGCCCTCGTTCGCCTCGCGGGGTCCTCCGCAAGGACCAGCAGGTCTTCGGACTCGGGATCCACCGGCACGGAGCGCCTTCCCGGGCCGACTCGACCCAGTGACTGCCGGACACGGTGGTGCTGGTCGTGCCCGCTCTGCTCCGCCCGTCACCCACACCGCTGCGCGTCAGTCCCGGACTCGCACCGGGTTCCCTCGTGACTGGCGCTGCGAGGCTACCAACCCGTTCCGGGCGAAGTTGCGGGAGTGCCCGTGGCGGAGTCCGGGGTCCAGTACGTTCTACTGACCCCCACCCAGGAGACGACCATGTCGCCGAGCCTCGGCCGCTTCACCCGACGCGTCGCCGTCGCCTCGTGCGCTCTGCTCGCCCTCGGGCTCGTGAGCGCCCAGGTGGCAGCCCCGGGCACGGCCCGACCGATCGTCACCCCCGTGGCGGCCGACCTGGCGGGTGCGGCTGCTCCGGCGGACGGTGCCGGGCTCCTCGGTCTGCGCACCATCGACGTGCGGATCGACGCCCGCTCACCCCGTCAGGAGTGGTTCGGCGTCGGCGCCGCGCTGACCGACGCCTCCGTCGAGCTGCTGCGGGCCAACCCCCGGGCGATGCAGGCACTCTTCGACCCGACGTACCCCGACGGAGCTCGGCTCAACCTGGTCCGCCTCCCGCTCTCCTCCACCGACTTCAGCCCCACGCCATGGACCTGGGACTGGGACGGGCAGGTCGCTCACCCCTCGCCGGAGGCCGTCGCGGCGGCCACCCTCCTGCTCCAGGACATCGCCCCGCTGGTCGGCGACGACCTCGCGGTCAACGCTGTCGCCTGGTCCGCCCCGGCGGAGATGAAGACCAGTGGCAGCCTGCGCGGGGGAGCCCTGCGCGAGGACGCGGAGACGGCGTACGGCGACATGCTGGTCAGCCAGGTACGACGGCTCCTCGAGGCCGGGGTGCCCGTGCGCTGGCTCTCGCTCGGCAACGAGCCCAACCACTCGGCCGACTACGCCACCATGACGATGACCACCGAGCAGCAGGTGCGTCTGGCCGGTGACGTCTCGCCCCGACTGGACGCGCTCGGGGTCGACCTGCTCGCGCTCGACCACAACTGGAGCCACCGCTCCCAGGTCGACGACCTGCTGAGCGGGGCGCCGCAGACCTTCGGGGCGGTCGGGTGGCACTGCTACGACGGGGACCACACGCAGGCCGGAGCGCTCGGTGCGCCCGGAGTCACCTCGATGATCACCGAGTGCACGGGGACTACCGACAGCACCAGGGGCACCTTCGACTGGGACTCGCGCAACCTCGTCGCCGGTCCTGCCGCGCTGGGCAACGGTGCGCTGTTCTTCCTCAACCTCGCCCTCGACGCCACCCACGGCCCCTTCGACGCCGACTCGTGGCAGCGGTGCACCGACTGCCGAGGGCTCGGTCGGATCACCAGCCAGGGTGCCTCGCCCGAGCCGGAGTACTTCGTGGCGGCACACCTGGCTCGCGCCGCCCGTCCGGGAAGCCGCTACCTTCCCGCCACCTCGTCCGACGGACGCATCAGCGTGGCTGCCTTCCGGCACCCCGACGGCCGGGTCGGCGTCTACGCCCACAACGCCACGAGGTGGACCCGCACCGTCCGGTTCTCGGACGGCTCCGGGTCCTCGCGGTCGGTGCGCATCGGCGCCGGCGACATCACCAGCCTCCGCCTGCCGCGCTGAGCGCTGCCCGGCCAGCCTTGGCGAGGTGGAGCGCGAGCTCAACGCGCACGATGGCGCCAGTAGCCAGCATGAGTTCATGGATATGAACGACTTGTTCATTTGAATCATGTAGATGGACATGATTCTTGACTCTGTGTGATCGGCGTCATACGTTCGACCGGCCGATCGAGGTGCAGGCCTCGACGGACCGTCACCGAACCGAGGAGTCGCATGCACGCCCAGCGCAGGTCTGTCCGACGAGGTGCCACGGGACGGCTGTCCGGGCCGACCACCCGCCCGGGAATCGCCGGGCTGGGGGCCGCCACCCTCGCACTGGCCCTGGCCACACCCCTGATGGGCCTCGCCGACGCGAGCGCCTCGACGGCCGCGGTGGGCGACGAGGTCGTCGCCTGGGTGGAGGTCGAGGACGGGCAGATCAGCGGTGGCGCGGCGGGCCCGCCGGCCTTCAACTCCGGCGACCACAGCAACTTCTCCGGCACCGGTTCCTACACGTTCCGCGAGACCGGGATGACGTCCACGATGAGCGTGGAGGTCCCGGCGGCGGGCACCTACCCCGTCTACGTGCGCTACGCCGCCGGCCCGCTGGGCCCCGACGAGAACGTCACCCGCTCGATGGGTCTGCTGACCAACGGCGGTGCGCGCCAGCAGATGAGCCTTCCGATGACCAGCTTCGAGGACTGGGAGGCCTGGCGCTTCGTCCAGTACGACGTGCAGCTCGACCAGGGTGCCAACACCCTCGCCCTCCAGTGCGACCGGGGCGTCGACTTCTGCCGACTCAACTTCGACGCGATCCAGGTGGGCGGCACCGCCCCGGACCCGTGCGTGGCCACGATCCCCTCGCCGGGCTACACCGCCCTGTTCGACGGCACGTTCGCGTCGTTCGACGCCTGGCGCAAGGCCGGCACCGGCGGCTTCGGACGGCAGACCGACTGCTCCATCCGCAGCTTCCGAGGACCGGGTGCCGAGTGGCTGACCGAGCCGCAGACGGGTCCGTACACACTCAGGGTGGACTGGCGCCGTGACGGGTCGAACGACGACTCGACGGTCTTCCTGGCCTCCAGCGGTCGCGGTGGTGCCGACCCGGTGGGCGGCCTCGGCATCTCGATCGGCGCCGACACCGGGACCATCCAGCCGACCGGAGGCGCTCCCGCCCCCGCCGATGCGAGCGCGGTCGCTGCCGCCGTACGGCCCCTCGGCGAGTGGAACACCTTCACCATCGAGCTGACCGAGACGTCCGTGGAGGTCTTCCTCAACGGAACGCCGATCAACGCGTTGGAGACGGACGCGGGGGACGTCGGGAGCGGCTTCATCGGTCTGCAGAACCGCAGCTTCATCGACGAGGTCGACTTCCGCGACATCGAGGTCAAGGCGGGCGTGGAGCCCGACCTGGTGGACTCGACGACCTCCGTGGTGACCGCGCCGGCCACCGCGACGGTCAAGCGCGACACCGTCTCCGTCTCCGTGGAGGTGGCCTCGGAGGGCCAGACGCCGACCGGCGACGTCGAGCTGTCCCTCGGTGACCATGCGACCACGACCGTGCCACTGGTCGACGGTGTCGCCACCGCGCGGGTCGGGCCCTTCGACACCGTCGGAGACCTCTCGCTCGAGGCCCACTACCTCGGCGACGACGCGACCAGGCCGAGTGCGAGCCCGGTGTCGATCATCGAGGTGGTCAAGGCCACTCCCGCGCTGGGGGTCACGGTGCGCCCTCGCAGGGTGGTGGCCAGGAGGACCACGGCCAAGCTGGTGATCGCCGTCAAGGAGCGGGCCGTCTCCCCGTCCGGGAAGGTGCGGGTGCGGATCGCCGGGAGCATCGGCAAGAAGCGCTACGTCACCGCTCTGGAGAACGGCCGCGCGACCATCAGGCTCAAGCGGTTCCGGAAGGCCGGCACGGCGCGTGCCACGGTGACCTACCTCGGTGACGGCCTCACCGAGTCCGCCTCGGTGACCGAGAGGATCGCGGTGAAGAAGGCGAAGAAGCGGCGCCGGTAGCCCGCCCCGGGGTCACGGCTCGCCGGCGGACTCGAGCAGCGTCACGCTGCCCACGTCTCCGTCGAGCCGTACCCGGTCGCCGGTCTGGAGGAACCGGGTCGCCTGCCGCGCGTTGACGACGCAGGGCAGTCCGTACTCGCGGGCGATGACCGCCCCGTGCGAGACCGAGCTGCCCAGGTCCGTCACGAGGCCACCGATGAGGGAGAAGTACGGCGTCCAGCCGATGTCGGTGATCGGGGTGACCAGGATCTCGCCGGGGGACAGCCGGGCTGCCTCGTCGAGCGTGTGCGCCACCCGGACGACGCCCTCGACGACTCCACGCGAGGCGGGGCGTCCCTGGAGCACGCCGTCGCTGACGTCGACGACCTGGGGTTCCAGCGGGTGCGGCAACCCGACCGAGATCTCGGGGAACTCGAGACGTTGCTGGTGCTCCAGCGCGGCGCGACGCGCCAGCGCCTGCTGCACGGCGGCCTGCGTCGGGCTCGCGATGAACGGCGTCAGCTCGTCGGTGGTGAAGAAGCAGACGAGGTCCGCGTCGGGGAGGCTCCCCTCGGCGACGAGCTGCTCGCCGAGGTGGCGGAAGGCCACCTGGAAGCGGTGGGCGACCTCGACCAGCTGGGACTTGGTGTGCTCGCGGCGACGGATCGCGTTGTGGGCCCGGGGCAGGATGCGGCGCAGGCCTCGACCCAGGGTCGCGGGATCCACGGCCTCGGTGCTGATCTCGCGCCGGCCGCCGGTCAGCAACCGGGCGTGGACGCCTGCCTGCATGCTCTGCACCAACGGTGCGAGGTCGTCGCGCCACGCGGGGTCGCGCACGCACAGCTCGCGGTAGCCGCGATGGCCGTGGTGCTCCAGGAACCGTTCCAGGCCGCGTGCCAGGGAGGCGTCGGTGCGCAGCCAGGCCAGCGCCGCCTCGATGCTCGGGTCGACGAACCCGTCCTGGGCGTGCGGGTGGGCGGCCACGGAGTCGAGCAGCTCGTCGAGCTCGTCGAGCATCACCGCGCTCTCGACGCCGCTCGCGCCGGCGAGCAGGCGCACGGCCTCGGCCTGCTCGGCCACCGTGCTGGCGTTGGAGGAGTCCGAGACCATGTTCTCGACGATCGTGCACAGGAAGCCCGAGAGGGCCGAGGACTGGATGTGCACGGCCATGCAGCGGTCGAAGAAGGCCTGCTTGCCGGAGATCTCGGCCCAGGTCGCGGCGGCGTCGGGCCCGGGGCGGATCGAGAACCGGGCGAGGTCGCGCCCGAAGGCGTCCACGACGCGCGGGGCGCTGAGGCAGAAACGCAGCAGCTTCGACGTGTTGAGCACCCGGCGGGCGAGGGGGAGCGGCGGTGGGTCGGTCAGCTCGGGGACGAGCCGGCCGCAGATCGCCTGCGCGGTCTGGTCGGCGTTGGAGCCGAGGATGGCGGCGGACATGACCACGTTGCCGCTGAGGTTGAGGAACAGGTGTCCGAACGCCGAGGCCGTCACCTGCCAGGTCGGGTCGATGCCGGCACGTGCGCCGACGCTGACCTGCATGTGCTGGAGCCCGTAGTCGATGCCCCACCCGGTGAACGACATCGTCAGGGGACAGACCGCGCCCGGCATCATCTCGCTCACGTTGCTGATGGTGAGGACGTCGTCGGGGCGCGGGAGGACCGAGTCGAACTCGTTGAGGTCGGCCGGCAGGGTCGTGATCGGTCTGGCCTGGAGCCAGAACAATGCTCCTGAGCGGTCGATGGCCCACTCCAGGTCGAGGGGGTGGCCCTCGTGGGCGGCCGCGGCCCTGGCCCCCCGGGCGATCTCCGCGACCTGCTCGTCGGTCAGCAGCGCAGCGTCCCCGACCAGGTCGCGTCCGAGCACGTGGCCCTCGCGGGTGACGCGGTAGTGGTCCGGGGTGGCCTCGCCGCTGACCAGCGCCTCACCGAGGCCGGCGACGGCATCGATGACGAGCACGTCGCGGCGAGCGCTCACCGGGTCGGCGGTGAAGACGACTCCGGCGAACGCGGCGTCGACCATGCACTGCACGACGACGTTCATGCTCACCGAGGCGCCGTCGAGGGTGTCGGCCCGGTAGCTCGTGGCCCGCTCCGTCGCGGCGGAGGCGACGCAGAGGTCGATGGCCTCGCGCAGCCCGTGCCCGTCGGCGACGCCGAGCACCGTCTCGTACTGCCCCGCGAAGGAGGCCTCCGCGCCGTCCTCGCCCTGGGCCGAGGACCGCACCGCGACCGCGGGGGCGCCGAGGGCACGGTGGTGCTCGTCGAGGTCCTCGGGGTAGCTGCCCTGCCGGGCGTCACGGATCACGAACGCCGGGGGGACGGCGAGTCCCATGCCGACCAGGCGTGCCAGCCCGTAGGCCTTGCCGCCGACGGAGGCATCGTGGACCTGGTCGAGCGAGAGGATCTCGCCGCCGGCCTCGGCGATGTTCTGCTGGGTCACGTCTGCTCCACTCGCACGGCACCGGGGTCGCCGACCGCGACGCCTAAGACACCGTATGAATCCGGTCACACCGTGTCAATGCCCACCTCCGCCCCGGCCCGTGCGAATCGCGCGTCGCGGATGCCACCGCCTACACTTCCCTGGTCGCGTACATCGGCGCCCAGGGCGCCCAACGACCGGGGGAGACGGCACATGCGGGTGGCCGTGGTGGCAGTCCTTGCCGTGCTGGTCAGTGTTCTGACCGCCGGAGCCAGCGGCGAGACGGCCGGCTCGGTGGTGCGCGACAACTTGAACGGCGAGGACGTGCGGCTGACCCTGCCGACCGGCTCCGGACCACCGAAGGGCCTGGTGATCTGGTTCCACGGGCAGGGCGGTGGCGTCAACGACAAGATCGACGGCCCCTTCCTGCGCACCCTGACCCGCGAGGGCTACGCGATCGCCTCCTCCGAGTTCCACCTGCAGGCGTGGGGCAACGCCGAGACCACCGACGACACCGTGCGCCTGACCGAGTGGGCCGAGGAGCAGGTCGGCATGCCGGTCCTGCTCTGGGTCTCCGGCTCGATGGGGGGCGCCACCTCGCTCAACGCGATGCTGCACGGTGCCACCCCGCCGACCTGCTGGTACGGCGTGAAGCCCGCGATCT
>NZZG01000158.1 GCA_002698575.1 Pimelobacter sp.
GCGACATGTACTCCGAGCACGGGTTGGACGCGGTGATGCGGCCGGTCTCGGGGTTGGTGTGCCAGTCGTTGATGGTGTCGTCGTACTGCAGTCCCGGGTCGGCGCAGGCCCAGGCGGCCTCGCTGATCTTGCGGAACAGGCCGCGAGCGTCGATGCGCTCGATCTCCTCGCCGTTCTTGCGCCCGCGCAGCGCGAAGTCGGTGCCGTCCTCGACCGCACGCATGAACTCGTCGGAGACACGCACCGAGTTGTTGGCGTTCTGGTACTGGACCGACGTGATGTCGGCGCCGCCGAGGTCCATGTCGTAGCCCGCGTCGCGCAGGGCCCGGATCTTGTCCTCCTCCTTGGCCTTGGTCATCACGAACTCCTCGATGTCGGGGTGGTCGACGTCGAGGACGACCATCTTGGCCGCACGGCGCGTGGCACCGCCGGACTTGATGGTGCCGGCCGAGGCGTCGGCCCCGCGCATGAAGGAGACGGGGCCGGAGGCCGTGCCGCCGGAGGAGAGCAGCTCCTTGGAGGAGCGGATCCGCGAGAGGTTGAGACCGGCGCCGGAGCCGCCCTTGAAGATGAAGCCCTCCTCCTTGTACCAGTTGAGGATCGAGTCCATCGAGTCGTCGACCGAGAGGATGAAGCAGGCCGAGACCTGCTGCGGCGACGACGTGCCGACGTTGAACCACACCGGCGAGTTGAAGGAGAAGTACTGGTTGACCAGCAGCCAGGTCAGCTCGTGCTCGAAGATCTCCGCGTCGGCGGGCGTGGCGAAGTAGCCGTGGTCGAGACCGGCCTTGGTGTACGTCGTCACGATCCGGTCGATGAGCTGCTTGAGGCTCCACTCGCGAGCGTCGGTGCCGACGGCGCCGCGGAAGTACTTGGTGGTCACGATCGTCGAGGCGTTGACCGACCAGGTGGTCGGGTACTCGACGCCGCGCTGCTCGAAGACCGAGGCGCCGGTCTTCCAGTTGGTCTGGACGACGTCGCGGCGCTCCCAGGTGAGCTCGTCGTAGGGGTGCACGCCCGGGGTGCTGAACACCCGCTCGAGGGTGAGGCCCGCTCCGGCGGTGCTGCTCTCGGTGCCGCTGACGGTCTCGGTCATGGGGGTCTCCTCTGGGTGTGGTGCTGGCGCGGGTGATGAGTCAAGCGGTCGCCACCGACATCGGTCGCGGGCTGCGCGTCGTGCTGGCGGTCGTGCGGGCGTTGGTGCTGGCGGTCGTGCTGGGGAGAGCAAAGATGGTGCGCCCGGCAGGCAGCTTCCCCACTACCTGCCGGGCGGTCTGGGTGGTCAGCCGGTGCTGACGGGCTCGCGATCGGGTCGCGCGGCGGGGTCGGCGTGCATCTCGGCGATCTCGGCGATGAAGTCGTCGGCGCTCTCGAAGGCGCGGTAGACGCTGGCGAAGCGCAGGTAGGCGACCTCGTCGAGGGCGCGCAGCGGACCGAGGATGGCCAGGCCCACCTCGTGGGCGGCGATCTCGGCGGCTCCGGCCAGGCGCAGGGCGTCCTCGACGTCCTGGCCGAGGCGCGCCAGCTGGTCCTCGGTGACCGGGCGGCCCTTGCAGGCCTTGCGGACGCCGGCGACGGCCTTCTCCCGCGTGAAGGGCTCACTGGCACCGGAACGCTTCAGGATGGTGAGCTGCATCAGCTCGACGGTGGTGAAGCGACGCTCACAGCCCGAGCACATCCGACGCCGTCGGATCGACCCACCATCGTCGGCGACGCGGGAGTCCAGCACGCGGGTGTCGGTGGCCCGGCAGTACGGACAGTGCATCGCGGGCCTCCTTCGGGCAGTGAGCTGAGATGGTCTGAGCTGGCGCGGACTGTGGATGAGACGCGTCCCCCTGTGGAGAACACCGGATCACCTGTGGGTCATCCACCAGGAACTGTGGAACTAGATGTGGATAACTACATCCGTGTAACTACTAGATGTTGTGGTGACCCTACGCCCGCTCCACCAGGCATGCAAGACCACCTCCGCAATTCGTCGAGGTCGGTTCGCGGTCCCCGCAAAGTCGCAGGTCAGCGCCCACTCGTTCCGGCGACACGACGTACGGAGCGGCGTGTCGCGACGGCTTGGCGCATCAGCGAGAATGAACCGATGGCCCAGGGCAAGCGCGCCGGAGCGCGACCGAAGCGACAGTGGCGCCCCGCGCTGCTGCTGCTCGCCCTGGGCGTGACCGCCAGCGTCGTCGCCTGGGGCTACCTCGTCCTCGCGGCCGTCGACTTCGGCGGGGCCGCTCGCGACGGGGACGGCGCCGCCTGGGGCTTCCTGGTCCTGGCCTCGCTCGGCGCCGTCGCCTGCCTGTTCCTCGGGCTGATCCTGCTGAGCCGGATCACCCGGGCCGTGGGGCTCACCCAGGCCCCGCCCACCCGGCCATCGCGACCCGCACGCGATCTGGACCATCCTCCCGGCGGTCATCGCGGCTCCCCCTGACGGGCACGGACGGCCCGGTGTGGGTCCGGTGTGGGCCCGGTCACCTCCAACCTCTCGATTGGCTCAAGACGTCCGTGCCGATGCTGACCCGAGCCGCACCTGCTCGCTAGGTTGAGGAGAAACGCACCTACCGGGGGGATGAGTGTGCAGACGACCCATGCAGTCGAGGTGACCACCGCAGCCGTGGCCCGCGGCCAGCACGAGAGCACCTGCTCCTGCTCGTGCGGCTGGAGGCTGACGACGTCCGCGACGTCGGCGCAGATGGCGACCCGCGTGGCGCACCGCGCCCGGGCCAACCACTTCGAGGACGCCCATCCCGACCAGCCCGCGTACGCCGAGGGCATCGCCCACGCCCCGGCCCACGGCCACGCGCCCGCCCTGAGCGGCGCGACCAAGGACGGCTTCCTGTGGACCCGCACCATCGTGTGCGCCTGCGACTGGGAGCACGTCGTCACCGAACGCACTCCCCTGCAAGCGGGCAGCGTGGCCCGGGCGGCGCACCGCCGCCACGTCAACGAGGAGACCGATCGGCCGCCGGCGCGCGACTGGCTGATCCTGCTCGGCCTGATCGCCGTGGTGGGCACGCTGCTGATCGTGCTCGCCTCCGTGGCCATCAACGCCGGCTCCCTCTGAGACACCGGGGCGCGGCCACACGAGTTGTGAGGGCGGGGACGCCTTCCCACGGCCCCGCCCTCGAGATCGTCGGCCGGGGTCGAGGCGGCCGACGACGTCTGTGTGTGCGATCCCTACTCGGCCTCGAGCGGCACCTGCAGCCGCTGTCCCACGGCCAGGGCAACGGTGTCGAGGGAGTTGAGCTGCTCGATGGTCCGCATCATGTCGCGCACGTCGCCGTCCTCGCTCAGGTCGGAGGCGATCTCCCACAGCGTGTCGCCCGGCGCCACCACGATGGTCTCGGTCGGGGCCGGCTCCTCGGAGGCCAACGAGCCGCCAGCGAACACGACACCGATCGCGAGCAGCACCATCAGACCCAGGAGCAGCACCGCTACCCGTCCACGCCGGGTCAACCGGTAGTCGGGCACGTAGGTCGGCTCGCTGGCCACGGGCAGGATCTCGGTGATGGTGCTCATGCTCAGAACTCCTGGGGAAGAAGGTGATCGTCGTGCTTCCGCTGCTGACCTGATGTCTAGTGGTGACCACCGACAGTCAGTCCGGCGAAGCGATCCGATCAGACGTTCGATCGAACACGTGTACGAGAGTAGATCACGTGTTCGAACGACCGCAACCCCCGGAGCGAACAAATGTTCGATACCGTCCTCTCCCCCTCAGCGTCGTGCCGCGCGCCTGCCCTGCGCCGCGAACAACCCCATCGCCCCCGAGGCCAGCGACGGCGCCATCGCACTGGCCCGCATCGCGGCACCGCGCCAGGCCGGGACGGTCCGCAGCACGCGCCGGCTGCCCACCAGCCCCACCGCCGCCTCGGCGATCTCCTCCACGGTGAGCAGCCGTCCGCCGGAGGAGACCAGGGCCTTGGCCAACCCGGTCTCCTTCATCTGCGCGACCATCGGCGTCGCGACGCCGTCGGGCAGCACCGCGTGCACCCCCACGCCGCGCGGCGCCTCGAGCGCCACCGACATCGTCGCCGAGACCACGGCCGCCTTCGTGGCGGCGTACACCGACAGGCCCGGCACCGGCCCGAGTCCGGAGAGGGACGCGGTGTTGACGATGTCGCCACCGGCATCGTCGAAGGAGGCCAGGGCGGTCCGCATCCCCCACAGGACACCCAGCAGGTTGATCTCGACCAGGCCGCGCACCTGCTCGTCGCCGAGCTCGGCGAGGGTGCCGTCCCACCCGACCCCGGCATTGTTGAACCAGGCGCGCAGCGGAGCGTGACGCAACGCCTCGCCGGCGACCGCCTGGTGCGAGGCACTGTCGCGCACGTCCTGCTCCAGGCCGGCCACAGCCCCGATCTCCTCGGCGGTCCGGCCCACGGCGTCGCCGTCGAGATCGGTGATCACCACGGCAAGGCCGTCGGACACCAGCCGCTCCGCGATCCCGCGGCCGATCCCCCGTGCCGCTCCGGTGACGACACAGCTGCGCTCGCCCTTGCCCTGATGAGTGCTCATGAGCAGAGTCTCCCAGCCGCGGACCCCGCGACACGCCGTTCGAACACCTGTTTGAAATCACCGGGCGTCGGTGGCAGTCTCAGCACATGGCCTCGACCCCTGATTCCTCCGACGCCCCCGACAAGCCGCGCACCCCGGTCAGCGAGCTGCCCGACGGGCCTCCGGACGCCACCGGGCTCACTCCGCGCCAGCAGCGGGTGCTCACCCACATCAAGGAGAGCATCGAGCGGCGCGGCTACCCGCCCAGCATGCGCGAGATCGGTGGCGCCGTGGGGTTGACCAGCACCTCGAGCGTGGCCCACCAGCTCAAGGTGCTCCAGGAGAAGGGCTACATCAAGCGCGACCCCAACCGCCCCCGGGCGTTGGAGGTCTTCCTCCCCGAGGTGATGGCCGCGCGCCGCTCGCTCTCCAGCGCCGAGGAGTCGTCGTACGACGAGACCGGCATCGGCGACATCGCCCAGCCGCCGACCAACGTCCCCCTGGTGGGCCGGATCGCGGCCGGCGGGCCGATCCTGGCCGAGGAGACCTTCGAGGACGTCTTCCCCCTGCCGCGCCAGCTGGTCGGCGACGGCCAGCTCTTCCTGCTCCAGGTGAGTGGGGAGTCGATGATCGAGGCCGCGATCTGCGACGGCGACTACGTCGTCATCCGGCAGGCGCAGACCGCGTCCAACGGCGAGATCGTCGCGGCGATGATCGACGGCGAGGCCACGGTCAAGACGTTCCAGCGAACCGACGGTCAGGTGTGGCTGATGCCGCACAACCCGGCCTTCGACCCGATCGACGGCACCCACGCCACGATCCTCGGGGTGGTCACGGCGGTCCTGCGTCGCGTATGACCTGACCATGAACAGTGGGCATCCAGCGTCCCCCCGCCATGACCTCCGGGCCGGGAGGTCGTTGGATATCCATGTGACGACCTCTTCTTCCGCCCTGCCCCCCGTCGACCGCCGTACGGTCCTGGCCACCGGCGCCGCCGCCGGGCTCGTCGCCGCGGCCGGCACCGGAGCCGCGGCAGCCGACGACGCGTCGGCCAAGCCGAAGGCCCAGCGCTACTTCCAGCACGGCGTCGCCTCGGGCGACCCACGGCCCAAGAAGGTCATCATCTGGACCCGGGTGACCCCCACCCCGGCCAGCAAGCCCGGCTCCGGCAAGGGCCCCACGGTCGACGTGCGCTGGCAGGTCGCCAAGGACAAGCGCTTCCGCAAGGTCGTCAAGCGGGGCACCTTCACCACGAGCGCCGCACGCGACCACACGGTCAAGCTCGACGTCACCGGCCTGAAGCCGGCGACCTGGTACTTCTACCGCTTCACCTTCGACGGCGCCCACAGCCCGGTCGGCACCACCCGCACCGCTCCGCGGGCCCGCTCGACGCCTCGCAACCTGCGCCTCGGCGTGGTGTCGTGCGCCAACCTCCAGGCCGGGTGGTTCTCGGCCTACCGGGGTGTGGCCGCTCGCAACGACCTGCACGCCGTGCTCCACCTCGGCGACTACCTCTACGAGTACGCACCCGGCCAGTACGGCATGGGGCAGGACAACGTCGACATCCGCGAGCACGACCCGGCGCGCGAGATGGTCTCGCTCTCGGACTACCGCCGCCGCCACGCGCAGTACAAGACCGACCCCGACCTGCAGGCTGCCCACGCGAAGTACCCCTGGATCGTCACGTGGGACGACCACGAGGTCACCAACGACCAGTACGACACCGGCGCGGAGAACCACGACGCCGGCGAGGGCAACTACCTGCGGCGACGGGCGCGCGCCCACCGCGCCTACGACGAGTGGATGCCGGTCCAGCTCAACGGCACGACCGAGCTCGGCGACGGCGACCGGCTCTACCGCCGGCTGAAGTTCGGACAGCTCGCCGAGATCAGCATGCTCGACCTGCGCACCTACCGCTCCGAGCAGGTCGGCACTCCCGTCGTCGACCCGGCGGTCAGCGACCCCGACCGCACCATCACCGGCGCCAAGCAGCTGCGGTGGCTCAAGAAATCGCTGCAGCGTCGCAAGGCGTTGTGGAAGGTGATCGGCAACCCCGTGATGATCACCCCGGTCACGTTCGGGTCGCTGCCCGGTGACCTGCTCGACCCGATCAACGACGTCACCGGCCTGCTGCCGGAGGACGGCGCGCCGTACAACGTGGACCAGTGGGACGGCTACACCGCCGACCGCAAGGAGGTGTTCACGTTCATCAAGGACCACAACGTCGAGAACGCGCTGTTCATCACCGGTGACATCCACTCGGGCTGGGCCTGCGAGCTGCCCTACGACGCCGGCAGCTACCCCCTGAGCGGCTCGGCGGGCGTCGAGTTCGTCTGCAGCTCGGTGACCTCCAACAACCTCAAGGACATCACCGGCACGCCGGCCGGCACGACGAGTCGGCTGGTCGAGGCCGCGATCATGGCGGCCAACCCCTACATCAAGTACCTCAACTTCGACGACCACGGGTTCTCGGTCCTCGACCTGACCGCCAAGCGCGCCCAGATGGACTGGTACGTCATCGGCGACCGGGCCGACAAGGGCACGTCGATCACCTACGAGACCAGCTTCCGCACCAAGACCGGCACCAACCAGATCAGCCGCGTCGGAAGGCCGGTGGCCTGAGATGTGTGAGAGCAGCGCCCGCCGCCGCGACGGCGAGCCCACCCCGTACGACGTCGGGCTCGCCGAGATCGCCGCTGGTCGCCGTACCGTGCTCAAGCTCGGAGGCGCGGGCCTGGTCTTCTCCTCGGCCGCGGCCGGCGGAGCCCTCGGCACGGACGCCGCGGCCGCCGCGGGCAAGAAGCTGAGGAAGACCAAGAAGCGCGCCTACGTGCTCGTGGTCGACGGGTGCCTGCCCGAGGAGATCGACAGTGGGCTGACCCCCAACCTGGCCGGTCTGCGCGACGGCGGCTTCCGCTACTCGCGGGCGGCCTCGAAGCCGATCATGGAGACCATCCCCAACCACGTGATGATGATGACCGGGGTCCGCCCCGATCGCTCGGGTGTGCCGGCCAACTCGATCTACGACCGCAAGGAAAAGGTCATCCGCGACCTGGACCGTCCTCGCGACCTCAAGGCCGACACGATCATCGAGCGGATGAACCGACGTGGGCTGCGCACCGGCACGGTGCTGAGCAAGGAGTACCTCTACGGCATCTTCGGCACCCGGGCCACCGACCGGTGGGAACCGCGACCGATCGTGCCGGTCTCGGGCCACGCCCCGGACATCTTCACGATGGAGGCGGCCCTGGCGATGCTCGACGAGCTGGACCCGCACCTGATGTTCGTCAACCTCGGCGACGTCGACCGCCTCGGCCACACCGACTTCACCGGACCGTCGGGCGTCCAGGCTGCTCGACGCCTCGGGCTGATCGACACCGACCTCCAGGTGGGGCGCTTCATCGCCGCCCTGCGCGCCTCCGGCAGGTGGGAGCACTCGATGGTGATCGTCCTGGCCGACCACTCCATGGACTTCTCCCGCCCCGACCGCGTGGTCAGCCTGCAGGGCCCCTTCGAGGACGACCCGTTCCTGGCGGGCAAGTTCGTGATCGCCGACAACGGCGGCGCCGACCTCGTCTACTGGACCGGGCCGGATCGCCAGCGCGAGAAGGCGGTCAAGAAGATGCGCAGGATCGCGCGCGAGGTCCCCGGGGTGCTCAACTGCAAGAACCCGCAGTCGTCGTGGATGCGTCTGGGTCCCGAGGCAGGCGACCTGGTGGTCTTCTGCAAGTCGGGGTGGCGCTTCAGCGACCCCGATCCGGTGACGTCCAACCCGATCCCCGGCAACCACGGCCACCCTGCCACCAGGCCCATCCCGTTCTTCATCTCCGGTGGCCACCCCCGCATCCCGCGGCGCAAGGCGTCGTCCAAGGTGGCGCACACCGTCGACGTCGCGCCCACTGTCGCCGACTTCTTCGGGATCAAGGGCCAGCCGAGAGGTGGGTACGACGGCCGCTCGCGGTTGTGAGTCGGGATCCGGGATAGCGTGCCGACGTGACACCGACCCGCGCTCGCGCCGCCGCCCTCCTGACCGCCCTCGGCCTCGCCTGTCTCACCGGTCTCTCCTCGGGCGCGAGCGCCGGCGCTGCCGATCCGGCCGCGCCGGGCTTCGGGCGTGTGGACCCGAGCACCGCACCCACCGCCGTGACCAGCCTGAAGCAGGCGCCGGCGACCCCCGACCGCAAGGCCGCGGTCGATGCGCTCGCTGCGGTCCGCGCGATCTTCGCGCCGAAGTCACCGAGCCAGGCGCGCGCCAGCCTCGAGGCCGGGGGTGTCGAGGCGACCATGGCGCTGCGCGACCTGGCGGTGCGGGCGGGGTCGCTGGACGAGGACGACCGCGCCGAGGCGGCCGGCTACCTGACGCGGCCCACCGACGGCGACGACGGTGACGACTTCACCGTGGAGTACGGCGTCGCGGAGGCGACCCCGGTGTGCACGCCGGACGTCTGCGTCCACTACGTCACGGCTGCCAACGAGAACCAGGACGCACCTCCCCTGGCGGACACGAAGAACGCCGCCGGCAGCGCCGGCGCCAACGGCGTGCCCGACTACGTCGACACCGTCGTACGCGTGATGACGAAGGTGCACGACACCTACGTCAAGGCCGGGTACCGCGAGCCCCGTCCCGACAACGGTCTCGGCGGTGACGACCGGATCGACATCTACCTCGCCGAGATCGGGAGCCGGGGCGCCTACGGCTACTGCACCACCGACCAGGACAACCCCGGCCCCGCCCAACCGCAGGTCTACGACCGGTGGGCCTACTGCGTCCTGGACAACGACTACGCGGGTTTCCCCAACACCGCGCTGGAGAACATTCAGGTCACTGCCGCGCACGAGTACTTCCACGCCACCCAGTACGCCTACGACGCCTTCGAGGACCCCTGGTTCCTGGAGGCCACCGCGACCTGGGCCGAGGACGAGGTCTACGACGGCGTCGACGACAACGTGCAGTACCTCAAGACCAGCCCGTTGACGGCGCCCTTCCTCCCGCTCGACTCCTTCATCTCCGCGGGCAACTTCGCCAACTTCCATTACGGCACGTGGAGCTTCTTCCGCTTCCTGACCGAGAAGTACCGCGCCACGAAGGGTGGGATGCCGGTCCTGATACTCGACCTCATGAAGAAGGTCGACGGGTCCGCGGCGGGCCCCGACCAGTACTCCTGGCAGGCCGTCCAGTCCGTGCTCGCGAAGAAGAGGACCACCGCGGCGAAGCAGTTCCTGGCCTTCTCGGTCGCCAACCGCGACCCGCGCAGGAACTACGACGAGGGCAAGGCCAACAAGTACCCCGTCGGCCCGCTGGCCGGCAGCGTGAAGCTGACGAGGAAGAGGAGCCGGACCAACCAGGCCACGGTGAGGACCGAGCACCTGTCCTCGGCGACGTACCGGATCACGCCGCGCCGGCTCACGAGCAGGAGGACCAAGCTCGAGGTGTCCCTCGACATGGCTCCCCGGAAGCGGGGCTCGATGGCCGCCGTGACGATGTTCCCCCAGAAGGGCAAGGCCCGGTCCAGCACCGTCGACCTCGACCGGAGGGGCGACGGGACCGCGAGGGTCGCCTTCAGCTCGAGGAAGGTGCGCTACGTCGAGGTGACCCTGGCCAACACCAGCGGCCGCTTCGCGCAGTGCTTCGAGCAGTACACCCCGTTCTCCTGCTACGGCCTGCCGAAGGACGACCGGCAGAAGCAGAGGATCAGCGCGCGGGTGGTGCGGTAGTCACCCAGCCGCGAGCCGAGCCAGAGCCTTGCGCACCAGCGCCGGGTCGGTCGTGGTCCACATCGGCGGCAGCGAGGCCTTGAGGAAGCTGCCGTAGCGGGCGGTCGCCAACCGGGGATCGAGTACGGCGACCACCCCGCGGTCGGTGGTGGTGCGGATCAGCCGGCCGGCCCCCTGGGCCAGCAGGAGCGCCGCGTGCGTCGCCGCGACCTGCATGAACCCGTTGCCTCCCGCGGAGTCGGCCGCCTTCTGCCGTGCGCTCATCAGCGGGTCGTCGGGACGGGGGAAGGGGATCCGGTCGATGAGCACGAGCTGGCACGTCTCCCCCGGCACGTCGATGCCCTGCCACAGGCTGAGGGTGCCGAACAGACAGGTGTGGGGATCACTGACGAACTGCTTGGCGAGCTCGGGCAGCTGCGCCTCTCCCTGGGCGAGGGTGGTCAGGTGGGGCAGGCGTCGGCGCACCTCCTCGGCCGCCGCCTCCGCGGCGCGACGGCTGGAGAACAGGCCGAGGGTCCGCCCCTCGGCGGCGTCGACGAGGTCGACGATCTCGTCGAGCTGACTCTTCACCAGGCCGTCGCGGCCGGGGGGTGGGAGGTGCCGGGCGACGTAGAGGATCGCCTGCTGGCCGTAGTCGAAGGGCGATCCGACGTCGAGTCCGGTCCAGGGCAGCGCCTCGTCGGGCAGGTCGGGGGCGGGTCCGGGGCCACCGACCCGTTCGGTGGGCTTGAGCCCGACGTTGGAGGCGACCGAGGAGAAGTCGCCGCCGAGCATGAGGGTGGCCGAGGTCATCACCACGGTCTTGTCGGAGAGCAGCTTGTCGCGCATCGGACCCCAGACCTCCAGGGGCGCGACGCACAGGCGTGGGGGGATCCGGCTGCGCTCGCCCGTGCCGCCCTCGGTGAGCCACAGCACGTCGGCTGCCGAACAGGCCGCCATCCGCTCGGCCACGGCGAACAGGTCCTGCACCGTGCCCTTGGCCTGGGTCAGCCCCGGGTCGACCTCGCCGTCACCTGCCTTGGAGTCCGCACCCTTCGGGTAGGCGGACAGGCAGGCACGGGCGGCGTCGCGGACCAGCACCAGCGCATCGGAGAGGTCCGCGGACAACCGCTCGATCCGACCGGGCCGCGCCTCGGCCATCGCGTCGCGCAGGGCCTCCCCCGCGTCGGCCAGGTCCTCGGCCTCGTTGCCCTCGACATGGCGCACCGAGCGGCGAGCGGCCCGCTCCACGTCGGACGCGGTCAGCTCGTCGGTGGCGGCCTGGGTGACCCGGGCCGTCAGCTCGTGGGCCTCGTCGATGACCACGGCGTCGTACTCCGGGATCATCGGGACGCCCTCGATCGCGTCGATCGCGAGCAGGGAGTGGTTGGTGACGATCAGGTGCGAGCGGTGCGCCTTCTCGCGCGCCACCTCGGCGAAGCACTCCTGGCCGAAGGGGCACTTGCTCGCGCCCAGACAGTCGCGGTGGCTGACGCTGACCTGTCGCCACTCCCGGTCGGTGTGCCGCGGAGCGCCGTCGCGCTCGCCGGCTCCCTTGTCCGTGGCCTCCTGCTCGGCCCACTCCCGCAGCTCGAGCACCTTCTCGGCCATCGACCCCTGCGGCACGTCGACCAGGACGCCCTGGTCGTCGGGCACGCCCTCGCGGATCCGGTGCAGGCAGGCGTAGTTGGAGCGGCCCTTCAGGACGGCGTACGACGTGTCGACGGCGTGGCCGTGATCGGCGGCGTCGACCGCCTCGACGAGCCGCGGCAGGTCGCGCTCGACCAGCTGGTGCTGCAGCGCCAGGGTCGCGGTGGCCACCACCACCCGCTTGTCGTGCACGAGGGCGGGGACGAGGTAGGCCAGCGACTTGCCGGTGCCGGTGCCGGCCTGGACGAGCAGGTGCTCGTGCTCGGCGAACGCGCCGCCGACGGCCTCGGCCATCGCGACCTGGCCGGAGCGCTCGGACCCGCCCAGGGCCGCGACCGCGGAGCCGAGGACCTCGCGGATGGCGCTGCTGGATCGCGCGGGCGAGGGCTTGTCGGCATCAGGCACCCGAGAACCCTAACGGCGCGCGCCGACGTGCTCGACACGGCGCGAGGTCGCCTGTGGACACGGCCCGTGGCAGCCGTCCTCCCGGTCCGCTCAGTCCGCGGCCACCGGTGTGCGCAACGACCGGATGGCGGGACTCAGCAGCAGCAGCCCGTGCGAGACGACGTGCACCACCAGCACGGTGTAGACGAGGTCCCTCGGCCCCATCCCGGTCAGCGCCAGGGCCACCAGGACGTTGCCGACGGGGTTCATCGCCAGCGAGCCCATCCAGTCGAACGCGCTGACCCGCGAGATCGCGTCCGTCGGCACCCACCGCTGCAGCGACGACTCCCACAGGGTGTCGGCCAGGACGACACCGCCGGCCGCGAAGGCGCCCAGCGCCGCCTGGGCCAGGATCGGCGCGTCGAACCCGAGGGCCAGCAGGAACGGCACGTCGAGGACCAGGCACAGGGTCGAGGCGACCAGGGGTCGCTGCGGTCGCGTCGAGGATCCCGGTGGCGACCTTCACGCGCCCGCGCGCCCGCGGCAGGGTCGCCAGGAGGACCGCACTCACCAGGAACGTCGCCGCATCGACCACCAGGGCCACGGTCGGCGACGTCAGTGCGATCGTCACTCCGGCCAGGGCCGGACCGACCACGCTGGCGATGTTGGAGGCGATCCCGAGGAGCGCGTTGGCGCGCTGGAGGTCGTCAGGAGCCACCAGCTCGGGCATCATCCCGATGCTGGTGGGGCTGAAAAAGGCCGACGCTGCTCCGCGCACGGCCTGCAGCAGCATCAGCACCCACAACGGTGCGGCGCCGGTGGCGAAGAGGGCTGCGGTAGCCAGCTGTGCGGCGCCCTGCACGATGTCGGTGCTGACCAGGATCAGGCGGCGGTCGAACCGGTCCCCGGCCACCCCACCGAGGAGCATCAGCAGGAACATCGGCACGGTGCCGGCGCCGATCACCAGTCCGAGGTCGGTCCTCGAGGTCACCCGCGGAGGCTACGGCGGCAGACCTGCTGGTGTCGCGCCGATTTCGGTCCGGGCCGGTCAGACCGAGTAGCCGGCCAGCTCCCCGGCGAGGTCCTCGTTGGCCCGGCCCTTGACGATGCTCCCCTCCGCTGTGTGCTCCAGCAGGTCGATCTCGCCCTCCTGGTGGAGGCGGTTGATCAGGTCGCCACGCTCGTAGGGCAGCAGCGCGTGGAACGCCACCCCCGGGCGAGGCAGCTCGCCCTCGACCAGGGCGATCGCCTCCGCGATGCCGGCCCCGGTCCTGGCGCTGACCACGACCGAGTGCGGCTCGGCGCGCTGCAGGCGGGCGAGCACGAGGGGGTCGGCGGCGTCGGCCTTGTTGATCACCACGAGCTCGCGCACGTCGCTCGCCTCGATCTCGGCGAGCACCTCGCGCACCGCGCTGAGCTGGCCCTCCGGGTCCGGGTGGGAGCCGTCGACGACGTGCACGATCAGGTCGGCGTCGGCGACCTCCTCCAACGTCGAGCGGAACGCCTCGATCAGCTGGTGGGGCAGGTGTCGGACGAAGCCGACGGTGTCGCTCATCGTGTAGATGCGACCGTCGGCCGTCGTCGTGCGCCGGGTGGTCGGGTCGAGCGTGGCGAACAGGGAGTCCTCCACGAGCACGCCCGCCCCGGTGAGCCGGTTGAGCAGCGAGGACTTGCCCGCGTTGGTGTAGCCGGCGATCGCGACGCTGGGGATCTGGTGACGCGCCCGGTCCTGGCGCTTGGTGTCGCGGGTGCCCCTCATCGCCTTGAGCTCGCGACGCAGCTTGGCGATCTTGTCGTTGATCCTCCGGCGGTCGGTCTCGATCTTCGTCTCACCAGGGCCTCGGCCACCGATGCCGCCACCCTCCCCACCACCGGCGCCGACGCGACCACCGGCCTGGCGCGAGAGGTTGCCACCCCAGCCGCGCAGGCGCTGCTTCATGTAGGACAGCTGAGCCAGCTCGACCTGCGCCTGGCCCTCGCGCGACTTCGCGTGCTGGGCGAAGATGTCGAGGATCAGTGCGGTCCGGTCGACGACCTTGACCTTGAGCCGGTCCTCGAGGTTGCGCAGCTGGCTGGGCGCGAGCTCGCCGTCGCAGATCACTGTGTCGGCGCCGGTGGCCTGCACGATCTCGGCGATGCCCTCCACCTTGCCGCGACCGACGTACGTCGCCGGGTCGGGCGTCTGGCGTCGCTGGTAGATCGCCTCGAGCACCTCGGACCCGGCGGTCTCGGCGAGCAGGGCGAGCTCGGCCATGGAGTTCTCGGCATCGGCGACCGAGCCCTCGGTCCAGACCCCGACGAGCACGACGCGCTCGAGACGGAGCTGGCGGTACTCGACCTCGGTGATGTCCTCGAGCTCGGTGCGCAGGCTGGCCACGCGGCGCAGCTGGTGGCGCTCAGCGAGCTCCATCGCGCCGGTCGTGGGGTCGTCCTCGGGGTCGGGCCCGTCGGCGTACCCGGACACGAAGTCGTCGCCCGCGACGGCGTCGTCCTCGTGCTCGGGGTCCCACTCGGCGGTCTCGTCGAGCTCGGCGGCGAGGGAGAAGTCAGGTGCGGATGCGTTCGTCATATGCCTCGATCCTAGGTCGGCGGAGGAGGCCTGACGAATGGCTTTCTGGCGGGCCGCCCGGGTCGAGCTCATCCCCGGAGCCTACGGCTCGGACGCCGGACGGCGACCCGGGACGATCGCGCGTTGCCACGGTCCTTGTGCTCAGCGCCCCGTCGGTCTTGTGACAGCAGTCACGTGACCCGTACGGCGCCGCGGCGTTGAACCCACATGCGCTCCCCTCGCGTCCTCCTGACCTGCCTCGCCCTGCTCGTCGGCGCTCCGCTCGCGGGCACCACCTCCGCATCGGCGGCTCCTGCCGTTCCGGAGCCGCGACCCGTGCTCGCACGGGCGCCCGGACCGGGACTTCCCGAGGGCGTGCCGGCGGCCGCCACCCGTGCCGAGCCCAGGCTGCGCACCCCGCGCGGGTGGCCGTTCGAGCAGCGCCCCTCCCGGACGTCGGGCACCGGACGGCTGCACGACGGGGCGTCGTACTGGACCGACTTCGTCTACGACGACCACGGCGCGGCGATCCCGGGCGGGTTCACCGTCGACAACACGGCCCTGCTGGCGCCGTACCAGGGCGTCTACACCTACGACGACCCCGCCGCCCACGGCAACGGAGCCGACGTCTTCGTCGCCGCCGTCGGCGTGGACGAGCGTGCGTCGTACTGGCGCGTCGACTGGAACACCCTCACCGACCCGTCGGTCCCGCTCGCCATCTGGGGCCTCGACACCGACTCCTCGGCCGCAACCGGCACCGACCGCTGGCCGGGCGGCGCCGGCGTCACGTCCCCCGGGCTCGACCAGGCGCTGATCGTCTCCGGCAAGGGCGTCTGGCTCCAGGACCTCGCCACCAAGCGCACCCGCAAGCTGGCCGGCAAGCGCCTCACGGTCGACCGGCGGACCCGCTCCTTCGTGGTCGAGGTGCCGCGCCGGGTGCTGCCGGTGAAGGGGAGCTGGCGCGTGCGTCTGGTCGCCGGTCTCGCGGGCGATCGCGGACGCGCCCTCCAGCCGGCGTCCATCTCCGGGGTCCGCGCCGGCGGGTTCACCCGGGTCTACAACGTCGGCTTCCGCTCGGCGAGGCAGGAGCCGCCCGTCCACACCAGCGGCAACACCTCGGCGCTGGTGGCCGCCTACCAGGAGGTCGCTGCCGGGACACCTCCCTTCGACCAGGTCGGCGCCGACGGGCAGGCACGCTTCGTCACCGGCAACTTCTGGTCCGAGGACCACCAGGCCGACGCCCTCGCGGCCGGTGACGTGAGCGCGTTCAGCCGCACGGTCCGCTGGCGGGCCCTCGAGCGGGGACGCACCACCCGCGAGCCGCTCGTGCGCGGCAGCAGCAACCGGTGGTACGTCTCGCGGCTCGACCTCGGCGACGGCGTCGTGGCCGACGAGGGGCAGGGCACCGGCGACGGCAGGCCCAACTTTCTCGGTCGGATCCAGCCGTACTCCGTCTACGTGCCGACCAGCTACCGCCGCGGCACGCCCGCACCGTTGACGTGGACCCTGCACTCGCTGAGCGTCAACCACAACCAGTACGCCGCCTACGACCCGCTGCTGCTCCAGCGGCTCTGCGAGCGACGCGGCTCGATCTGCGCGGGGACGCTCGGCCACGGCCCCGACGGCTGGTACTTCGACGAGGCCGAGGCCGACTACTGGCAGGTCTGGGGCGCCCTGGCGCGCAGCTACGACCTCGACCCGCGTCGCACGGTCATCACCGGCTACTCGATGGGCGGCTGGGCGGCCTACAAGCTCGGCCTGTCCCACCCCGACCTGTACGCCGAGGCCGTCGCGCTGGCGGGGCCGCCGCAGTGCGGCGTGTCCCTCGACGCCGACGCCCTGGTCAGCCCGGCCTTCGGCGGCCGCTGCACCTCCGACGGCACGGCGTACGACCTGGTCGGCAACGCGCGTCACCTGCCGTACCGGATCGGGCAGGGACAGCTCGACCAGCTCGTGCCGTTCACCTCCGTGGAGGTCCAGGTCGGTCGCTTCGACGCCCTCGACCTGGAGCACCGCTTCGTGCGCTACCCCGCCGAGGACCACCTGCTCTTCGCCACCCAGGACCGCTTCGAGACCGTCCTGACGGGCCTGGACACCCCCCGGGCGGTCCGGAACCCGCGCGACATCGACTTCACCTGGCAGCCGCGGCTGACCCGGGACGACCTGGGCATCGGCGCCACCACGGCGTACTGGATCGGCGACCTGGCCGCCCGCGACTCCTCACCGGGATCGCTGGCCCACCTCTCGGCCACCTCGCAGGCACGGCCGGGCCGCACCCAGCGCGCGGTGCGCACCGGACCCACGCCGGTGGCCGCGCCACTGCCGGCGCTGCGCCAGGACCTGGTCCTCCAGGCGGGCGCTCCCCTGCCGACGCGCCGGCGGATCACGCTCGANCTCACCAACGTCCGGCGCGCCACCGTCGACCTCCGCCGCGCGGGGATGCGGTGCGGCACGGTCGTNNTNACCNCNGACGGNCGGNCGACGGTGNCGTTCACCGGCGCCCGCTCGGGTCGGGTGACNNAGAAGGTNNCCTCGGGCANGAGCCGCNTCCNGGTCTGCTGAGGCCCCTCGCTGGTCGAGGTGCGAGGAGCGCCAGCGACCNCGACCTCTACTTCGGGGGCATCCGGATGCCGCCGTCGAGGCGGACCGTCTCACCGTTCATGTAGGAGTTGGTCAGGCACTCGATGACCATCGAGGCCAGCTCGTCGGCGGTACCGAGACGCTTGGGGAAGAGCACGTTGGCGCCGAGGTTGGCCTTGAACGCCTCGGAGTCGGGACCCTCGCCGTAGATCGGGGTGTCGATCAGACCGGGGGCGACGGTGTTGAGGCGGATGCCGGCGGCCGACAGGTCCCGGGCGACCGGGAGGGTCATCCCGACGACGCCGCCCTTGGAGGCGGAGTAGGAGGCCTGGCCGATCTGGCCGTCGAAGGCGGCGACGCTGGCCATGTTGACGATCGCGCCACGACCGCCGTCGGCGTCGGGGTCGTTGGTGCTCATCACCGTGGCCGCCTGGCGCACCATGTCGAACGTGCCGATCAGGTTGATGGCCACGACCTTGGTGAAGGCCTCCAGCGAGTGGGCCGAGTCGAGAGACCCGTCGCGCCCGATGGTGCGCTGGGCCCAGCCGATGCCGGCGGAGTTGACGACCGCCCGCAGCGGAGCGATGTCGGCGGCGGCCTTGACCGCGCCGGCGATCTGCTCGGTGTTGGTGACGTCGACCTGGGCGAAGACGCCCTTGATCTCCTCGGCCAGGGCTTCGCCCTTGTCGGCCTGGAGGTCGGCGACGACCACGGTGCACCCGAGGGCGGCGAGCTGGCGGGCGGCCGCGGCACCGATGCCCGACGCGCCGCCCGTGACGATGGCAGAAGATCCGTTGAGGTCCATGGTTCGGAGGTTATCGCCTCGCCGAGGCGTGATTGTCGGCTGTCCGGACCAGGCCGGCTCACAGTGAGGTCGTGCCCCGCGCCACGATGACCGCGGGACCGGCCATCAGCACCCGCCCGTCCGTCTGCCAGGTGATCGTGAGGGTGCCTCCGGGCAGGTCGACGCGGTAGGGCGTGCCGCGTTCGGCGCCGTCGGCGCTGGCCGCCGCGACCGCGACCGCGCACGCGCCGGTGCCGCACGACCGGGTCTCGCCCGAGCCGCGCTCGTGCACCCGCATCGCCACGTGGTGCTCGCCGCGCCGTACGACGAACTCGACGTTGACACCGTGGGGATAGACCTCCGCGTCGTGCTCGGGCGGGGAGGTCAGCGGCCCGGCCTGCACCAGGTCGTCGACGAACGCGACCGCGTGCGGGTTGCCGGTCTGGACGTGGGCGGCCGACCACCAGCGCACCTCGTCACCCAGCGCGACGCCGACCCGGGACTCGCCCAGGAGTCGTGGCACCCCCATGTCGACGACGACCTCGCCGTCGGCGGCCCCGTCGGCGAAGGTGATCGTCTTGATCCCGTCGCGGGTGTCGACCGGCAGGGGCCGAGCCGGGTCGGCCAGTCCCTCCTCGACGAGGTGCCGAGCGAAGACCCGGATCCCGTTGCCGCACATCTCCGAGACCGAGCCGTCGGCGTTGCGGTAGTCCATGAACCACTGCGCCGCCGAGTCCGCAGCGGCGCGGAGCACCCGCAGGACGCCGTCGCCACCGATGCCGCCGCGGCGATCGCACAGCGCGCGGACGCGCGCGGGATCGAGGTCGCGGTGGAGCGTGCCGTCGTGGTCGGGCAGCAGCACGAAGTCGTTGTGGGTGCCGTGGCCCTTGAGGAAGGGGTAGGGCACCGCCGGCTCAGCCATACAGACCCTCGGCGTAGTTCTCGGGACGGTAGTAGTCGTCGAGCTGCTCGACGCTCATCCCACTCGGCTCGACCTCGCTGGCGATCACGGCGCGCCGCGGCACCCGCGCCTCGGGCTCCCACGACTGCGGGTCCCACAGCTGCGAGCGCAGGAACGCCTTGGCACAGTGGAAGAAGAGGTCCTCGATGTCGACCACGATCGCCAGCAGCGGGCGGTGTCCCTTGACGACCATGTCGTCGAAGAAGGGGGCCTCGGAGACCAGCCTGGCGCGCCCGTTGACGCGCAGGGTGTCACCGCGACCGGGGATCAGGAAGTTCAGCCCGACGTGCGGGTTCACCAGGATGTTCTTGTAGCCATCGGCGCGGCGGTTGCCGGGGCGCTCGGCCAGCGCGATCGTGCGCTCGTCGATCACGTGCACCAGCTGGCCGGCAGGATCGCCCTTGGGCGAGGCGTCGCAGCGGCCCTCGGCATCGGCGGTGGCCATGACGCAGAACGGGCTGGCGGCCAGCCAGTCGCGGTCGACGTCGAGAAGGGCGGGACGGCTCTTGGTGGCGGCACGCTCGCTCGGCTCTCCCAGCAGGGCGACGAGCGCCCGCTCGTCGCCGATCTCGGTCCACGGCGCGTCGGTGCTCACGCGACCACGGTACGCCGTGCGGGGACCCCTCGGCTCAACGGTTCTTGAAGGCCGGATGTCCCTTGGTCAGCACCGGCAGCAGCAGGGTGCGCGGGGCGACCTGGGCCACGGCGGCCGCGACCCGGTTGGCGGCGCCGGGGATGACGACGAGCCTGCCCTTGGCGAGCCCGTCGACCGCGGCGCGGGCGACGTCCCCGGCCGATACCCACATGATCCGGGGCAGCGCGTCCTCCGCGTCGGCCTTGGAGAATCCGGCGCGCTCCCCGAAACCGGTGTCGACGGGTCCGGGGCACAGCGTCGTGGCGCTGACGCCGGTCCCGGTGAGCTCACCGGCCAGGCTCTGGGTGTACGAGAGCACGAAGCTCTTGCCCGCGCCGTACCCGGCCTGACCGGGCAGCGGCTGGAAGGCGGCCGTCGAGGCGACGTTGAGCACGGCCCCGCGCCCGCGCGCGACCATGCCGGGCAGGATCCGCGAGCACAGGTCGACCACGGCGACCACGTCGAGCTCGACCATGTCCATCTCGGCCTCCGGGTCGGACTCGGCCACCGCGCCCAGCGTGGAGAGACCCGCGTTGTTGACCAGGACGTCGACGACCAACCCGCGTCCCTCGATCGCACCCGGCAGCCCCGCCCGGGCCGCGCGGTCGGTCAGGTCGCAGGCGATGACCTCGGCGCGGACACCCGTCGCCCCGAGCTCGGCGGCCAGCTCCTCGAGCTTCGCGGCCGACCGGGCCACCAGCGTGACGCCGTGCCCGCGGCGCGCGAGCTCACGGGCGATCTCGGCCCCGATGCCCGAGGAGGCTCCGGTGACCAGGGCGGTGCGGTCGGGTGCTGGCGCAGGCAGGCTCATGCCGCCGAGACTAGTGGCGCGTCGCTGCTAGACCCCGGCGACCGGCTCGTCGGCGCGCTCGAGGTCGGAGCCCGCCTCGTCGTGCGTCGACGGCACCCGGCCCGGCATGACCACCGCGATCGCCACCACGACGACCGCCAGGATCGCACCCACCGCGAACCCCCACTGCGTGCCGCCGACCCGCGCAGCGAGCTCGTCGGCGCCGTCGGCGAGCAGCCCGGTCTCGCGCGAGGACACGACCGCGATCACCACGGCCGTCCCGGCCGCGCCGGCGACCTGCTGGAGGGTGGCGAGCAGCGAGCTGCCGTGGGAGTAGAGGGACGGCGGGAGCGCGCCGAGCCCGAGGCTGAAGACCGGGGTGAAGACCGCCGCCAACGAGACCATCAGCAGCACGTGGGCCGCCAGGATCATCGCGTACGGCGTGGCCGCCCCCACCTGGGTGAGCAGGGTGAGCCCGACGAGCATCCCGATCGCTCCGGGGATGATCAGCGGGCGGGCACCCACCCGGTCGAAGACCTTGCCGACCTGGGGCCCCAGCAGACCCATCGCCAGTCCGCCGGGCATGACCAGCAGGCCGGTCTGCAGCTCGCTCAGCCCGCGCACGCCCTGGAGGTAGAGCGGCAGCAGGATCATCGAGCCGAGCATCGCCATGAAGGCCAGCGCCATCAGGCCGAGGCTCAGCGCGTAGGTGCGGTGCAGCAGGGTCCGCAGGTCGAGCAGCGGCACGCCCTCGCGCTGCAGGCGGAGCTGGCGCGCCACGAACGCGCCGAGCGAGAGCGCACCCACGACGAGCATCGCGGCCGGCAGCCACGACGGACCGGTGCCGGAGCCCTCGCCGAGCTGGGAGAGCCCGTAGACCAGGGGTCCGAAGCCGAAGGCCGACAGCGCGACGCTGGTCCAGTCGATCGCGCCCTGGTTGGTCTCGCCGCCGACGGCGAGGTTGCGCAGGCCGATCCAGGTGATCAGGACGGCGACGGGCAGGACGGCGCCGAAGAGCCAGCGCCACGACCCGATGGCCAGGATCCCCCCGGAGACCGTGGGCCCGAGCGCGGGGGCGACCGAGATCGCCAGCGTCACGTTGCCCATGATCCGGCCCCGGTCCTGCTCGCGCACGATGGTCATCACCGTCGTCATCAGCAGCGGCATCATGATCGCCGTACCGGCCGCCTGCACGACGCGAGCCGCCACCAGGACGCCGAAGGTCGGGGCGAGCGCGGCCAGCAGGGTGCCGGCGCAGAAGACCGCCATCGCGCTGCCGAACGCCTGCCGCGTCGTGACGCGCTGCAGGAACCAGCCCGTCGTGGGGATCACGATCGCCATCGTCAGCAGGAAGCCGCTCGTGAGCCACTGCGCGGAGCGCGTGGTGACGTCGAACTCCTCGGTCAGCCGGGGGATCGCGTTGATCATGATCGTCTCGTTGAGGATCACGATGAAGGTCGCCAGCACCAGCCAGCGCAGGACGCCGTAGTCCGGTGCCTGCGGTGACTCGGCGGGCGAGGTCGCCGAGGAGGATCCGGTCGGCTCAGGGGTCGTCGTCATGGTGAGGTGGACTGTTCCAGCCGCACCGACTCATCGTCGAACCCTTATCGCTCGATGTCGCGCACGTCACACCTCAGGCCGATGCCCCGCGCGCAGCCACCACGGCCAGTGCCTGCTCCACCCGGTCCTCGGCGTCGAAGGGCAGCCACGTGATCCGGGGGTCCTTGCGCCACCACCCCATCTGGCGACGGGCGTAGCGCCGCGTGGCGTAGATGGTGCGCCACCGCGCCTCGTCCAGGTCCAGCTCACCGGCGAGCACCATCCGGGCCTCCCGGTAGCCGATCGCCCGCGACGCGGTGCGTCCCTCGGCCAGCCCCGCGTCGAGCAGCGCCTCGACCTCGGCGACCAGGCCGGCGTCGTACATGTCGTGCACGCGCTGCTCGATGCGGGCATCCAGGGTGGGGCGGTCGATGTCGACGCCGATCTGCACGGTCCGCGGGTCGACGTACTCCAGCTCGGGCAGCGACGAGCCGTAGGGCTCTCCGGTGAGCTCGATGACCTCGAGCGCCCGGACGATGCGGCGGCCGTTGTCCGGCGCGAGCGTCCCGGCGGTGCGCGGGTCGAGGTCGGTCAGGCGCCGGTGCAGGGACTCCGACCCCACCTGCGCCAGCTCAGCCTCCAGGCGGGCCCGCACCTCGGGGTCGGTGGCCTGGAACTCGAAGCGGTCGAGGATCGCGCGGATGTAGAGCGCCGAGCCGCCCACCAGCACGGGCGCGGCTCCCCGACGTCGCAGCTCGGCGATCACCTCCCGCGCCCAGCCCTGGAAGGCCGCGACCGTGGCCGGCTCCCGGACGTCCTGGGTGTCGAGGAGGTGGTGCGGGATCCCACGTCGCTCGGCGAGGGGCAGCTTGGCGGTGCCGATGTCCATGCCGCGGTAGACCTGCATCGCGTCGGTGTTGACGATCTCGCCGCCGAGACGCTCGGCGAGGTCGAGGGAGAGCGAGGTCTTGCCGGAGGCGGTGGGGCCGACGATCGCCACGATCACCGGCCCGGTCGGGTACGGCGGGCAGGTCGTCCCTGCGGGGGTGCCCTCCGTCGCGCTCATGTGGCTAGTGTGGCAAGCAGGTCGTCTTGTCCCGGGACGGCCCACCACACCACCACTCGTCATCCTCAGGGGGAACCACCGATGGGCTTTCTGGACAACGCCAAGGACAAGCTGAGCGACGCCGTCGACAAGCACGGCGACAAGATCTCCGACGGCATCGACAAGGCCGGCGACTTCGCCGACAAGAAGACCGGTGGCAAGCACGGCGACAAGATCGACGCGGCGTCCGCGAAGGCCAAGGACGCCCTGGACAAGCTCGACGGCAAGAACGACGACTTCAAGTGACCGCCCCGGTGCCGGAGGAGTCCAACGAGGCCATCGACCTCGAGGAGGAGCCTCCCGGGGAGCACCCGAGCGAGCAGTCCGGCGGCGACGACGGCGCCGGCGCTGCGGGCGCCGTCCAGGAGGAGAACGCCGAGAGCTCGCAGGACCAGCCCTCGCAGTGACCCCGGTCGATCACGCACGGTTCACGGTCGTCCCGGCGGCCTACGTCTTCCTCCAGCGCGACGGCGTCGGCGGACCCGAGGTCCTGCTGCAGCTGCGGCAGGGCACCGGCTACATGGACGGCCACTGGGCGGCCGCTGCCGCCGGGCACGTGGAGCGCGGCGAGACGGCCGTGGATGCCGCGCACCGCGAGGCTGCCGAGGAGATCGGCGTGGGCGACCTGGCCCTCGAGTTCGTGACCACGATGCACCGCACCCGGCACGACCTGCCGATCGACGAGCGCGTCGACTTCTTCTTCACCGCCAGGTCGTGGTCCGGCGAGCCCCGCATCGTCGAACCGGCGAAGTGCGCGGACCTCCGCTGGGTCCCGCTCCACCGCCTCGACGACCTGACCGACCCCGTGGTGCCGCACGAGCGCTCCGTGCTCGACTCCCTGGCCGTCGGCCGGGCGCCTGCGGCCTACACGACCTTCGGCTTCGACGACGCACCGACAGCATGACCACCCACGAGGGAAGGACCACCCATGACGCAGGACGGTGACCTCGGGCCCGCGCCCGAGCCGCAGATCGAGCCCGGCGAGCCCAACCCCGGGGGCGTGGACGCCATCTCCTTCCCCGACGGGGCCGAGGCCATCGTCGAGGACGGCGGCGAGCCGCCCGCGCCGGTGATGCGCGACCTGGACCCCGACGCCAACCCGGCGGTCGAGGAGTCCCTGCCCGACGAGATGAAGCAGGGCGAGGACACCACCACCGAAGCCACGAAGGGCAAGGCCGACGAGGTCGACCCGGACGAGGAGTCACCGGCATGAGCACCGACGAGAGCACGCCCGAGGACGCCTACGACATCACGTCGTCCGACCACGACACGAGTGGTGAGATGGGCGTCAGCAGCGAGACCGAGGGCCCGACCGGTCCGGGCCAGCACGGCACCTTCGGCACCCGGGACGTCTCCCCGGCCGAGCGCGACCCCGACGCCGACGTGCCGCCCGAGCAGGCCGCCGGCGGGGTCGAGGTCAACCCCGACCCGCCGATCCCGCCGAAGTCCGGCTACAACAGCCAGGACCCGCGCTCGGACACGCACCCGTACGACAAGCAGCCCCGCAACTGAGGGAGAGCGGACGGCCCTGGGTCAGTCCGGCAGGCGGGTGACGTCCAACCGCGACTCCACCGCGGCGCCGTCCGGACCGCGCTCGACCCAGTAGGCGCCCGCGCCGTCCCGCTCCCCGTAGGCACCGACCATCTCGGTGCCGCGGTAGAGCACGCCCACCCCGTCGTCGGTCGCGTACCCGGCGGGCAGGGAGCCGTCGGCGACCAGGCGCTGGAAGAGCGGGCGTCGCTCCTCCTCGGAGTCGTAGTGCACCCCGTTGGAGTAGGGCAGCAAGGCCAGGCCGTTGGTGATCGGCCGCAGTCGCGGGCCGAACGAGTCGGTCGTGCCGCCCACGTGCCAGCAGATGGAGCCGGCCGAGACGCCGGTCAGCACCACCCCGGCCTCCCACGCCTCGCGCATCACCTCGCCGACGCCGTGCAGCTCCCACATCGCGAGCAGCCCGGCGACACTGCCACCGAAGACCCAGATCACGTCCTGCGACAGCAGGTGCTCGCGGATGTCCGGCACGTTGGGCATCACGAAGAGCTGCAGGTGCGAGGGCGCGAAGCCGGCGAGGTGAGCGGCGTCGTAGTAGTCCCGCACACCCTGCGGCTGATCGCCCGAGGCGGTGCCCAGGTAGCAGACCCGGGGAGCGCGTCCGGTCACGCCGGCCAGCTCCACCGCGTGGTGGGTCAGCGGTCCGACCTCGTAGCGGCTGCGCTCACCGGCGACGAGTCCGCCCGAGGTGGCCAGGATGGTGGGAGCCTCTGCAGTCACGGCTACATCTTCACCACAGGGCAGTCAACCGACGAATCGGCCCCTGGCCGAGGCTCATGGGGGCCACTTCGTCGGTTGCCGTCGTGCGGAGGGTCAGCGGCAGGCGGGGGCGTCGGGCAGGGGCGCCGGGACACCGATGGTGGGCATGCCGAGCGTGACACCGCTGGCTGCGGGGTCGCGGGTGCGCGCCTCCCACGCATCGCCGGAGCGGGTCCGCCGTACGGCGATCACGCGGTCGGCGACCAGGTGGTGCGGAGCGGCGTGGGTGATCTCGACCGTGACGTTGTCGCCGGGCCTGACCTGGCCGAGCGTGTCGTCGGGGGCGGCGAAGTGGACGAGACGATTGTCGGGGCCCCGGCCGGACAATCGCAGGGTCTCGGCGTCCTTGCGGCCCTCCCCCTCGGAGACCATCAGCTCGACGCTGCGGCCCACGAGGCGCTGGTTCTCCTCCCAGGCGATCTCGTTGACGAGGTCGACCAGGCGGCCGTAGCGGTCCTTGACCACCTCGGGGCTGACCTGGTCGGGCAGGTCGGCAGCGGGTGTGCCGGGTCGCTTGGAGTACTGGAAGGTGAAGGCGCCGGAGAAGCGCGACTGCCGCACGACGTCCATCGTGGCGAGGAAGTCCTCCTCGGTCTCGCCGGGGAAGCCGACGATGATGTCGGTCGTGATCGCGGCGTCCGGCATCGCGGCGCGGACCCGCTCGATGATGCCGAGGAACTTCTTGCTGCGGTAGGAGCGGCGCATGTCCTTGAGGACCTTGTCGGAGCCCGACTGCAGGGGCATGTGCAGCTGCGGCATCACGCTGGGGGTCTCGGCCATCGCCTCGATGACGTCGTCGGTGAACTCCGCCGGGTGCGGCGAGGTGAAGCGCACCCGCTCGAGCCCCTCGATGTCGCCACAGGCACGCAGCAGCTTGGAGAAGGCCTGCCGGTCGCCGAACTCGACCCCGTAGGCGTTGACGTTCTGCCCGAGCAGGGTGATCTCGGAGACGCCGTCGGCGACCAGTGCCTGGATCTCGGCGAGGATCTCGCCGGGACGGCGGTCCTTCTCCTTGCCGCGCAGCGCCGGGACGATGCAGAACGTGCACGTGTTGTTGCAGCCCACCGAGACCGACACCCAGGCCGCGTAGGCGGAGTCGCGCTTGGTCGGCAGCGTCGAGGGGAAGACCTCGAGGGACTCGAGGATCTCGACCTGGGCCTCGTCCTGCGACCGCGCGCGGTCGAGCAGGGCCGGCAGCGAGCCGATGTTGTGGGTGCCGAAGACGACGTCGACGTACGGCGCCCTCGTGGTGATCGTCTCGCGGTCCTTCTGGGCCAGGCAGCCCCCGACCGCGATCTGCAGGTCGGGGTTGGCGGCCTTGACCGGGGCGAGGTGGGACAGGTTGCCGTAGAGCTTGTTGTCGGCGTTCTCGCGGACCGCGCAGGTGTTGAAGACGACGACGTCGGCCTGCTCGCCCTCCGGCGCGGCCACGTAGCCCGCGGTCTCGAGCAGGCCGGTGAGGCGCTCGGAGTCGTGGACGTTCATCTGGCACCCGTAGGTCTTGACCTCGTAGGTGCGGGCGGCGGGCGCGGTGGTTTGAGGGTGGGCAGTCATGACCGGTCCAGGGTACGGCGGACAGGCCGCCGGGACTCAACCAGCGGCGCTGAGTGCCCGACGGCGCCGGCGACGCGGTCACTGCGGGTCGACGACGGCCGACCCGGTCGCCGAGACGCGCGCCGTCTCGGGGGCACCCGGCAGCGTGAGCGGGAAGTCGACCGGGGCACTGACCCTGACGATCACCCGGTCGCCGCGCACGTCGACGTCGAAGCGCAGGCCCGGGAAGTCGCGCTGGGCACCGACCGCGGCGAGGTAGGCGCGGACCCCAGCCTGGGCCTGCTCGCGGGTCAGCCGCAACGGCTGCGCACCGACGCCGGCGCCGTACACGTCGTCGCCCTGCGCCCCGGCCTCCGCGCCCGACAGCGCCGCCCCGTCGGCGAGGGTGTCGAGGCCCTGGCGGTGCAGGAACGCCGCCGAGGCGTCGACCACGAACGCCACGGTCATCGCGAGCAGCAGCGCGAAGCCGATGATCAGGGGCGTCGCCGTTCCGCGCTCGTCACGGGTCCGCGACATCGGCCTGCACCTCCCGGTAGCGCCCGATCGGCACGGTGTGGCTGGAGTCCAGCTGGAACGACGGCCGGTCACCACCGAGGAAGTCGGGCATCAGCGGGAGCACCACCCGGGAGGTGACGACCACCGTGATCACCGAGGTGCCGCTGTGGCACGAGGTCGGGTACGGCGTGCACGTCACGCTCACGTCCACGGGGACCCCCTCGATCCCCTGGTCGCGCAGCGCCTGGCGTGCCGCGGCCTCGGCGGCGCGCTGGCCCGAGACGTCGTCGGGAGCCAGCGCGAAGGCCCTCCCCGCCGAGCGCGCGGCCGAGGAGACCGCGAAGGCGCCGCCCTGGACCTGGAAGACGGAGACCACGATCCACAGCAGCGGCACCAGCAGGAGGATCCCGAGCCAGACCAGCTCGACGATCGCGCTCCCCCGGTCGCCGCGCGGCACAGGTCGCCTCACGGGACTCCTCACGGGGCGGCCGGCTCCGCGACCGCGTGACCCTGGACCTGGAGATCGACGCCGGGCCCACCCAGGCCCAACGCCGGCACCGTCGCCCGGACCACCACCTCGACCGTCGCGACCCCACCGACCACGATCCGGCGCACGACGACGTCGTCGGCGAAGCCGCCCGCGATGCCGTCCACGATCTGGGCGCGCGTCCTGGCTTCGCCGGCGGCCTGCGAGGCACCCTGGGTCGCGGCGTACCGCGCACCCTCCGAGGCTGCCGCCGCCAACGTGTTGCGCACGTGCAGCACGAGAGCGACCTGGAGGATGCCCAGGACCATCGGCACCAGCACCACGATCACCAGCACGATGTCGACGACGGCGGCGCCGCGCTGACCTCGGGTCACTACTTCACCGAGTTGAGCGCCGAGCGCAGCATCTCGGTGAGCTGGTCCTGGGCGACGGCGCCGATCGCGACCATCAGGCCCACCGACATCAGGGTGACCAGCACCCATCCCGGCACGTCACCCCGATCGTCGCGCGAGCGCCCGGGGGCAGGCGGCGGCGCGACCAGCGCGAGCCGGAGCAGGACGGAGGCGGTGCGGTGCATTCCCATGGTGTGGTTCCTTTCCGAGAAGACCAGGGTCGGGGCGCCGGCGCAGAGGCCGGCTAGGGAGCTGTCAGGGACAGGCCGAGGAGGCCGGGCCAGAAGGCGAAGAGAACGGTCACCGGCAGCACCAGGAAGACAACGGGCACCATCATCGCGACCTCGCGGCGGGCGGCGACCTCGATCAGGTCGCGTCGCCCCGCCTCGCGGACGTCGGCCGCCTGGGCGTGCAGCACGTCGGCCAACGGGGTGCCGCGGTCCATCGCGATGGCGATGCCCTGCGCGAAACGGGAGACGAGAGGAAGCCCCGAGATGCCTGCGAGGCGGTCGAAGGCAGCAGCGACCGGCTCCCCGGTGCGGACCGAAGCGAGCACGCGGCCGAGGTCCGACGACAGCTCGCCGCCGCTGCGTCGTACGACGCGGTCGAGCGCGGACACCGGCGACTCACCCGCCGCGACAGCGAGGGCCAGCAGCTCGGCGATGGTGGGGAACTCCTCGAGGATCCGCCGCTCGCGGGCCTTGACCTGGCTCGAGAGCCGGGTGTCGCGACCGACCACCCCGATGGCGAACGCGACCGCGCACAACACCAGCAACCCCACCGGGTTGGTGGGTCCCGACAGCGCACGCAGCGCCCCGAACCCCGCGGCGAGCGCGAACCCGACCAGTCCCCAGATCACCTGCTCGACCCGGAAGTCGTGCACAGTGCGATCGAGACCCGCCCGCTCGAGGCGACGCCGTACGGAGGCCGAACCGCCGAGCACCCGTTCGACTCCGTCGGCTGCCGCTCGCAGCGCGGGACCGAAGATGCCCACCGCTGCTGCCGTGGGCACCGTCGACGGAGTCCGACGCAGCCCCGGTGGTTCTCCGACCCGAGGCACGTCGCGGATGTAGGGCAGCACCCGTGCGGCAAGCTGTGGCCGACGGATGACACCGACCCGGACGGCCACGAGGACCACCCCGAGACCGGTACTCCCGCCCAGCACCGCACCCAGCAACCCAGGGCTCATGACAGGATCCGCCGTTCGACGGGCAGTCGGCCGATGCGCATCATGATCCGGTAGGCGCCCACGCACAGGACGGCACCGATGGCGAGCACGACGACGCCGGCGGAGGAACGGTAGCGGCCGATGACATCGGGTTGCGACGACATGAAGAGCAGCACGAGCCACGGGGCCGAGACGGCGAGCCGAGCCCCGTTGATCGTCCAGGCCTGCCGCGCCTCGAGCTCCGAGCGCGTGCGCTGCTCGTCGCGCAGGTAGCCGGACAGGTGTCGGAGGAGTCTGCCCAGCTCCCCGCCGCCGACCTCGCGTGCGATCCGCAGGCCTTCGACGACACGGTCCCCGACGGGGTCGGACAGCACTGCCTTCAACCGGTCCAGGCAGTCGGAGAACCTGCCGGTGACCTGGTAGTCGAGCGCGAAGCCGGCGAAGGCCTCCCGCAAGGGCTCCGGCCCCCGCGTCGCCAGCCCCGCCAAGGCGTCGGGCAACGACAGGCCGGCACGAACCGCCGAGGCGAGGTTGTCGATCGCCTCGGGCCAGACCTCGGCGAACTCCCGTTGCCGCCGGCGCGCCCGTCCGCTCACCACCGCGACGGGCAGGTAGGCACCCATCACCGCGAACGCCACCGAGATGGGTGCGGTGCCGGTGATGACCTGGACCACCGACCCGGCCAGCACCCCGGAGGAGGCGCACACCAGCAGCAGTCCCGTCACCGAGACCTCGCCGAGCCCCGCCGTGGCGAGGAGTCGGGCGAGCCGTCCCGGTCCGCGGGCAGGAGCGGGGCTGGTGCCGCGTGGCAGCACGAAGACCGACCAGATCAGCAGCAGCCCGGTCCCGAGGCCGAGCCCGACCACGACGCCCATGGTCTAGCGCCCGTCGTTGAGCAGTCGGTGGACGTCGATCCCGATCCGCTCGTAGCGCTCGGTGCGCGGCGGCATCCCCGCCGTACGGCGCAGCTCGTGCTCGTGGCGCACGAAGATCGGCTCCGCCTCGATGATGTCGTTCTCGACCCGGCCCGGCACGGACACGATCTCGTTGACCCGGCGTACGCCGTGCTGGTCGAGGCCGAGATGCACGACGAGGTCGACCGAGGCAGCCACCGTGGGGACGACGAAGCGCGCCGAGATGTTCTCCCCGGCAAGCAGCGGGAGCGTGCACATCTTCACGAGCGCCTCGCGTGCGGAGTTGGCGTGCAACGTGCACATGCCTGGCAAGCCAGCGTTCAAGGCAAGCAGCAGGTCGAGGCACTCCTCTGCGCGGACCTCCCCCACGATCATCCGCGACGGCCGCATGCGCAGCGACTCCTTCACGAGGTCGCGCAGCCTGACCTCGCCGTTGCCCTCCAAGCCGGACTGACGCGTCTGCATCGCGACCCAGTCCGGATGGTTGAAGCGCAATTCGAAGACTTCTTCGGCGCTGACGATGCGTTCGCCGCCCGGGATCGCTGCGGCCAGGCAGTTCAGCAGGGTCGTCTTCCCGGCCTGCGTCGACCCCGCGATCAGGATGTTGAGCCCCGCCCGCACGCTCGCGTCGAGGAAGGCCGCTGCTCGCGGGCTGAGGCTGCCGAGCCCGACGAGGTCGTCGAGCCGCGCGGCGCACAGGACGAATTTTCTGATGTTCACCGCGGTGAAGCCGCGCGAGATGCCGTCGAGGACGACGTGCAGCCGGTGCCCCTGCGGCAGCATGGCGTCGACGAACGGCGAGCTCACGTCGAGCCGCCGACCACTCGACTTCAGCATCCGCTCGACGAGCTCGTCGACCTCGGCCGCGGTCAGGACCAGGTTGGTCAGCTCGTGGCGCCCCTGGCGCGCGACGAAGACCCGGGACGGGTCGTTGATCCAGATCTCCTCGACGCTCGGATCGTCCAGGAACTCCTGCAGCACGCCGAAGCCCGCCACCCGTGCGACGATCTCCCCCACGAGCGACTCGGTGTCGACGACCGGCGCGACCATCCCGGTCAGGCTGCGCTCGTCGTGGTCGCGGACGACCCGGTCGGCGATACGTCGTACGACGCCGGAGTCGCGCTGCGGATCCACACCCTCACGCCGCACCAGGTCGCGGACCACGGCGTCGAGCGCCTCGACGACGCCGGGGTCGTCGCGGCGCCGCTCCCCCGTGACCCCATGGTCAAGGGCGCGCGTCAGCGTCATGGTGGCTCCTGCCGAGTCAGGTTCCGGTTGCTGTCCCCAGCAACGTAGGTGCCGTCGTACCCGACCGGAAGAGCCTCAAACCGATCTGTGGACAACTGTGGCGAAAGGAGTCGCGTGAGGCGGGTGGTGTTGGGAGCAGAGGAGACCGTCACGTGTTACATGGAATTAATTCCATCTGGTAGTAATCCGCAACGCCGGCTTCCTAGGTTTCTCGACCAAGGAAGAGCACACCGCCGTGCTCACAGAGAAACAGTCGACCGAGAGGTTCCGTCCTGTGTTGAATTCACGCGCTCGTCGAGCGACGGGCACTGCCACCGCCCTGGCAGCTGCGCTCATCCTGAGCAGCTGCGGGGGCTCCACCGCGGGAGAGGACGGCGCCTCCGGCTCGGGCTGTGTCGACACGTCCGGCGACTCGATCAAGCTCGGCTTCCTGCAGTCCACCTCCGGGGTGATGTCGATCAGCGAGCAGACCGTGCGCGACTCGCTCAGCCTGGCCATGGAGGAGATCAACGCCGACGGCGGCATCATGGGCAAGCAGATCGAGCCCGTCGTCGAGGACGGCGCCAGCGACCCGGCGATCTTCGCCGAGAAGATCGAGAAGCTGCTCACTGCCGACTGCGTCGCAGCCGTCTTCGGCGGCTGGACCTCGGCGTCGCGCAAGGCGATGCTCCCGGTGGTCGAGGCCAACAACGGCTTGCTGTTCTACCCGGTGCAGTACGAAGGCCTCGAGGCCTCGGAGAACATCTACTACACCGGCGCGACCACCAACCAGCAGATCATCCCCGCCATGGAGTTCCTGGCCGCCGAAGGCGCCAAGACGCTGTTCCTGGCCGGCTCCGACTACGTCTTCCCCCGTACGGCCAACAAGATCATCAAGCAGTACGCCGCCGAGCTGGGCATCGAGATCGTCGGCGAGGAGTACGTGCCGCTCGACGACGACAACTGGACCACCCAGGTGGCGAAGATCGTCGCCGCCAAGCCCGACTTCGTCTTCAACACCATCAACGGCTCCTCCAACGTCGGTTTCATCAAGGCCTACTACGAGCAAGGCCTCGGGCCGGACACGTCCCCGATCATCTCGGTCTCGATCGCCGAGGAGGAGGCGCCGGCGATGGGTCACCCGGTCACCGGTCAGTACGCCGCCTGGAACTACTTCGAATCGGTCGACAGCGCTGCCAACTCCGACTTCATCGCGGCCTTCAAGGACAAGTACGGCGCGGGTCGGCCGACCTCCGACCCCATGGAGGCGGCCTACACGTCGCTGTACCTCTACAAGAACATCGTGGAGAAGGCCGGGTCCTTCGATGTCGACGAGGTCAACGGAGCAAGCGACGGTGTCAGCTACGACGCCCCCGAGGGCACCGTCGTGATCGACGGGGACAACCACCACATCAGCAAGACCGCGCTCATCGGTCAGATCAACGCCGACAACCAGTTCGACGTCGTCTTCTCCTCCGACGGACCGATCGAGCCCGACCCGTTCCTCGAGGGCTACGACTGGTGGGACCCGGCTGCCGAGTGATCACCACGTCGGCTCTCACCTGATCCGCAGAGCCGACGAAGGCCCGACCTGACCACCCGCACCATCCGTCCGGGGTCCCACGTCACCGTGTGGGACCCCGGCTCAGACACGGCAGGAAACCGGAGGACCCCGCGTGGACGCACTCACCACCCCGCTGCTCGCTGGCACCGCCAGCGGCGCGCTCCTGCTCATCGCCGCGTTGGGCCTGAGCCTGACGTTCGGCCAGATGGGCGTCATCAACATGGCCCACGGCGAGTTCCTGATGGTCGGCGCCTACACCGCCTACGCCACCCAGCAAGTCGTCACCAACGCTGACCTGTCGATCCTCGTCGCGCTTCCCGTCGCCTTCGTCGTGGCCGGTCTGCTCGGCCTGCTGCTGGAGGTCGCCGTCATCTCCTGGATGTACCGCCGACCACTCGACACGCTGCTGGTCACGGTGGGCGTCAGCCTGGTCCTGCAGCAGCTGGCCAAGGACATCTTCGGCGCCCAGGGAGACCCGGTCGTCGGGCCGGGATGGCTCGAGGGCACCATCCCCGTCTTCGGCTACAACTGGCCACTGCGACAGATCTTCACGGTCGTCCTGGCGCTCGGCGCCCTGACCGCGCTGGCGGCGCTGCTCAAGTACACCTCGTTCGGTCGCCGGATCCGTGCCACCGTGCAGAACCGTGACCTCGCCGAGACGATGGGCGTCTCCACCCGGGTCGTGGACCGGATCACCTTCTTCGTGGGCTCCGGCCTCGCCGGCCTCGGCGGCGTGGCGGTGTCGCTGATCTCGGGCACCAACCCCAACCTGGGCCGGGCCTACATCATCTCGGCGTTCCTCGTCGTCGTCGCCGGTGGCCTCGGTCAACTCAAGGGCACGGTCATCGCCGCCTTCACCGTCGGTGTCGTGACCGCCTACTTCGCCGACTGGACCAGTGCCGCCATGGCCCAGGTCGCGACGTTCGCGCTCGTGGTCCTCTTCCTGCAGCTCCGACCACAGGGCCTGTTCACGGTCCGGACGCGAGGTCTGACATGAGTCCCAAGACGCTCTCCCTCCTGCGCACCTTCGCTCCTCTGCTGGGGATCGCCGCGCTCGCGGTCGTGATGCTTGTCGTGGCGCCGGCCGTGCTGAGCCCGTTCCGGCTCAACAGCCTCGGCAAGTACACCTGCTGGGCGATCGCCGCAGTCGGCATCGGTCTGGCGTGGGGACGCGGCGGCATGCTCGTCCTGGGCCAGGGCGTCTTCTTCGGGCTCGGCGGCTACTCCATGGCCATGCACCTCAAGCTCGAGGCCGCGGGTCCCGACGGTGTCCCCGACTTCATGCTGCTGTACGGCGACGGCACGATGCCCGCCTTCTGGGAGCCCTTCCGCAGCGGGCCCTTCACCATCTTCGCCATCCTCGCCCTCCCCGCGATCGCGGCGACCGTCCTCGGGTGGGCGATCTTCAAGCGGCGGGTCAAGGGCGCCTACTTCGCGATCCTCACCCAGGCCATGGCGGTCGTCTTCGCGACCCTGCTCGTCGCGACCATCCAGGAGACGGGCGGCTTCAACGGTCTCAACCAGTTCACCCAGTTCTTCGGCTACAACCTCTACGACCCGGTGAACAAGCAGATGGTCTACTCGATCACCGTCGTCCTGCTCATCGTGTGCCTGCTCATCGTGTGGCAGCTCTACCGCAGCCGCTTCGGCGAGCTGCTCGTCGCGACCCGCGACGCCGAGGAGCGGGTCCGCTTCCTGGGGCACGACCCGGCCAACATCAAGCTGGTGGCCTTCGTGGTGGCCGCGATGATGGCCAGCGTCGGTGGCGCGATGTTCGCCCCCATCGCGGGCATCATCTCCCCCTCCGACGTGGACGCGACCGCCTCGATCTTCCTCATCGCCGGCGTGGCGCTGGGCGGTCGAGCCCTTTTCCTCGGACCGGCCCTCGGCGCACTGACCGTGGGCTACGGCCGGACGTCGCTGTCCGAGGCCTTCCCCAACCAGTGGACCTACTTCCTGGGAGCGATGTTCATCGTCGTGATCCTCCTGCTGCCCCGCGGGGTGGGCGACCTCCCCCGCCTGGTTCGCAGCGCCCTCGACCGGAGGACGTCAGCATGAGCACCCACACCCACGCGCCCGGCAAGCGGAGCCTGGACTACCTCGAGATCCGCGACCTCACCGTCGACTTCGACGGCTTCAAGGCCGTCAAGGGGGTCGACCTCACGCTGCTGCAGGGCCGACTGCACTTCCTGATCGGCCCCAACGGGGCCGGCAAGACCACCCTGGTCGACGCCGTCACCGGACTCGTCCAGGGCACCGGGCTGGCCAGCTACGGCAACCAGAACCTGCTCACGATGAAGTCCCACCGGATCGTGCGCGCCGGCATCGGACGCACGTTCCAGACCGCGACGGTCTTCGAGGAGCTCTTGGTCCTGCAGAACCTCGACATCGCCGGCGGGGTGCACCGCAGCGCCTGGGGCATGCTGCTGGCCCGCCGCGGGGTGCCGACGTACGTCGAGGAGGCCCTCGCGACGATCGGTCTCACGGCGCTGCGCGACAAGCCGGCCGGGACCCTGGCGCACGGGCAGAAGCAGTGGCTGGAGATCGGCATGCTGCTCGTGCAGGACGCCAAGGTGATGCTGCTCGACGAACCGGTCGCCGGGATGAGCGCCGAGGAACGCGAGCAGACCGGTGAGCTGCTGCAGCGCATCGGCCACGAACGCACCATCGTGGTCATCGAGCACGACATGGAGTTCGTGCGAAGCTTCGCCGACCTGGTCACCGTGATGCACGCCGGCACGGTGCTCGCCGAGGGCAGCATCGCCGAGATCCAGGCCGACCCCCGCGTCCAGGAGGTCTACCTCGGCCACCAGGTCGAGGCTGTCCCCGGCGACACCGGTGACGCCGATCAGAGGAGCGATCATGCTTGAGTTGCGCAACGTGACGGCCGGCTACGGGCGGACCAAGGTCCTCCAGGACGTCTCGATCCAGATCCCCACCGGCGGCGCGGCTGCCGTCATGGGCCACAACGGCGCCGGCAAGACCACCCTGCTGCGGGTCGCCGTCGGGCTCATCCCGGTGATGCACGGCACGGTGCTGCTCGACGGCGAGGACGTCACCCGGTTGCGCCCCAGCGGACGGGTACGCCGTGGCCTGGGCTACGTGCCACAGGGTCAGGTCTCCTTCCCCCAGATGACGACCCTGGAGAACCTCCAGCTCGTCACCACCAACAAGGCTGCCATCGACGGGGTCCTCGAGACGTTCCCGGCCCTGCGCGAGCTGTTGTCGCGACGCGCCGGCCTGCTCTCCGGCGGGCAGCGCCAACAGCTGGCCATCGCGCGCACCCTGCTCACCCGGCCCCGGATGCTCATCCTCGACGAACCCACCGAGGGCATCCAGCCCAACGTGGTGGCCGAGATCGAGTCGGTGATCGTCGAGCTGACCCGACGAGGCGACCTCTCGGTGCTGCTCGTCGAGCAGCACGTCGGGTTCGCCCTGCGGGCGACCCAGTCCTACTACGTGCTGGAATCGGGTCGGATCACGTCGAGCGGCGAGGGCGGGCCCTCGGCCGTCGAGGCCGTGCGAGCGGCGATGGCGGTCTGAGCGGTGCACCTCACGCCGTCCGACTCCGAGAAGCTGCTCCTGGCCGTGGCCGGGATGGTCGCCCGGGACCGCCTCGCCCGCGGCGTCCGGCTGAACTACCCCGAGACCGTGGCGCTGCTCAGCACCTGGGTGATCGAGCGTGCGCGTGAGGGACGCTCGGTCACCGAGCTGATGACCACCGGGCGGGAGGTGCTCACCCGCGACCAGGTGCTGCCGGACGTGGCCGACATGCTCCTCGACGTCCAGGTCGAGGCGACCTTTCCCGACGGCCGCAAGCTCGTGACCCTGCACCACCCCATCTCCTGAGCAGAACCACCAGGACAGACCAGACCGCCCCCGACTCTCGAGGAGATCGACATCGCCACCCAGTCGTCCGGCCCGGGCGCCATCCGCGTCGCCGTGGGAGACCTGCACCTGAACGCCGACCGTACGGCGGAGCAGCGCGGTACCATCGTGATGGTGAACACCGGCGACCGGCCGGTGCAGATCGGCTCCCACATCCACCTGCCCGACGTGAACGCCAGCCTGTCCTTCGACCGGCTGGCGACGGTCGGCTTCCGGCTCGACATCCCCAGCGGCACCTCGCGCCGACTCGAGCCGGGTGCCTCCCAGGAGCTGCCCATCGTGACGCTCGGCGGTGCCCGCGTCGTACCGGGCATCCAAGTGCGCCCCCTGGGTGGGACGGACGGGACCGCCTGATGGTGAGCATCAGCCGGGCCGAGTACGCCGCGCTCTACGGCCCCACCGCGGGCGACCAGGTCCGCCTCGGGGACACCGACCTGTGGATCGAGGTCGAGCAGGACCTCACGTTCGGCGGCGAGGAGGCAGTCTTCGGTGGCGGCAAGTCGATCCGGGAGTCGATGGCCCAATCGACCCGGTCGCGAGCCGAGGGAGCTCTCGACACCGTCATCACCAACGCTGTCGTCCTCGATCACTGGGGCATCGTGCGCGCCGACGTGGGCCTGCGTGACGGACGCATCGTCGCGCTGGGCCGCTCGGGCAACCCCGACATCGCCGATGCCGTGCACCCCGACCTGGTGATCGGTCCCGGCACCGACGTGATCTCCGGCGAGGGCAAGATCCTCACCGCCGGGGCCATCGACATCCACGTCCACTTCCTCTCGACCTCCCAGCTGGTCGAGGCGCTGGCCACCGGCATCACCACCGTGGGTGGCGGCGGCACCGGGCCCTCGGAAGGATCGAAGGCCACCACGGTGACCCCGGGCGCCTGGCACCTGCAGACGATCCACCGCGCCCTCGACCGGCTCCCGCTCAACGTGCTGCTGATGGGCAAGGGCAACACCGTCAGCGCCGCCGGCCTGGCCGAGCAGGCGCTCGGGGGTGCCGGTTGCTACAAGGTGCACGAGGACTGGGGCTCGACGCCCGCCGCGATCGACGCCGCCCTCCGGGCCGCCGACGAGCACGGGCTCCAGGTGGCGCTGCACTCCGACAGCCTCAACGAGGCCGGCTACGTCGAGTCGACGGTGGCGGCGATCGGCGGACGCAGCATCCATGCCTTCCACGCCGAGGGGGCCGGCGGCGGGCACGCCCCCGACATCCTCAAGGTGGCGAGCCTGCCTCATGTCATCCCGGGTTCGACCAACCCGACGCTGCCGCACACGGTGAACACCGTCGCCGAGCACCTCGACATGCTGATGGTCTGCCACCACCTCAACCCGCGCGTGCCCGAGGACCTCGCCTTCGCCGAGTCGCGGATCCGGGCGACGACGATCGCGGCCGAGGACGTGCTGCACGACCTGGGTGCGCTGTCCATCACCTCCTCGGACGCGCAGGCGATGGGCCGGATCGGCGAGGTGATCTGCCGGACGTGGCAGGTGGCCCACACGATGAAGCATCGTCTCGGCACTCACTCGGGGATGGCCGACGAACCGGCCGACAACCTGCGTGCCAAGCGGTACGTCGCCAAGTACACGATCAACCCCGCGATCGCGCACGGCATGGCCGGCGAGATCGGCTCCATCGAGCCCGGCAAGCTCGCCGACCTCGTGCTCTGGGACCCGCGCTTCTTCGGCATCCGGCCCGCGGTGGTGATCAAGGGCGGTGCGCCGGTGTGGGGCGCCCTCGGCGACCCTAACGCCTCGATCCCGACCCCGCAGCCGGTGCTCATGCGACCCGCCCTGGTCGAGGACGGCGCCGACCACTCGCTGACGTTCGTGTCCCCGGCCGCCATCGCCGACGGGCTCGAAGGACGACTGGGGCTGCGCCGGCGACTCGTCGGCCTGCAACCGACGCGTGGGCTGACCAAGGCGGACATGGTCAACAACGACGTCCTGCCCGACATCCAGGTCGACCCGGAGACCTTCGCCATCGAGGTCGACGGCGAGGCCATCGAACCCGATCCGGCGCCCCGGCTCCCCCTCGCCCAGCTCTACTCGATGTTCTGAGCCGCCGTGACCGACTCCCGGCGGACGATCCATCGCGACCTGGTGCTCATGCTGCTCGCCGACGCCCGGCTCCCGGTCGCCGGCCACACCCAGTCGGCCACCCTGGAGCCCGCCCTGCGTGCGGGGCTGGGTCCCGCCGACGTACCGGGGTTCGTCGCCACCCGGCTCCGGACCGTGACGCGGGTCGAGGCCGCCACGGCGGTCGTGGCGCTGCACCACCTGCGGCGCGGCCTCGACCTGTCGGCCGTCGAGGCGGCGTGGTCGGCGCGCACGACCAGTCCGGCGATGCGGGCCACGTCCCGCAGCCAGGCGAGGGCCCTGCTCCGGCTCGTCTCCCGCCTCTGGCCCGGCACCGAGGCCCTCCGCGCGGTGAGCTCCTCCACCACTCCCTGCCGGGCTGTCGTGCTCGCCGCGACGGCAGCGAGCCTCGACCTGGAGGCCACGGCGCTCGCTCGCCTCATCGGGTACGACGACGTCCAGACCGTGTGCTCGGCCGCCCTCAAGCTGCTGCCGCTCGACCCGGCCGACGTCACCGGCTGGGTCGCCTCGGCACTGCCGGCGGTCGATGCGCTCGCCGACGAGGTCGCCCACCTGACCCGACCCGACGACGTCCCTGCGTCGGGCGCACCCCAGATCGAGGCGTGGGCTCAGGCTCACGTCCACACCACCAGGAGGTTGTTCAGTGCCTGACCACACCCCTTCCCGCCCCCTTGCCGGGGCACCCGACAGCGAAGCCCCGTCGTCCACCCGCGCGCTGCGGCTCGGAGTGTGCGGCCCCGTCGGCACCGGCAAGAGCTCGTTGATCGCCCTGCTGTGCCGCGAGCTGGCCGGCGAGCTCCAGCTCGGCGTGATCACCAACGACATCTACACCGACGAGGACGCGCGCTTCCTCCGCTCGGCGGGCGTGCTCGACCCCGCGCGGATCCGGGCCGTCGAGACGGGGGCGTGCCCGCACACCGCGATCCGCGACGACATCACCGCCAACCTGATCGCGGCTGAGGAGCTCGAGGCCGACTTCACCAATGCGGGGGGCACCGGACTCGACCTGGTGCTGATCGAGTCGGGCGGCGACAACCTCACGGCGACGTTCAGCCCGGCCCTGGTCGACGTCCAGGTCTTCGTGCTCGACGTCGCGGGCGGAGGAGACGTGGCCCGCAAGGGCGGACCGGGCATCGAGCGGGCCGACCTGCTGGTGGTCAACAAGACCGACCTCGCCGTCCACGTCGGCGTCGACGCCACCTTGATGGTCGCCGAGGCCGGCGCCGCGCGCGACGGGCGCCCGGTGCTCGGGCTGACCCGCACCGACCAGGCGAGCGTGGCGCGGTTGTGTGCGTGGGTCCGGGCCCAGCTGGCGAGTCACCGGATCGGTGCGCTGGTCCCCCAGGACCCGGGCCCGATGGCACCGCACTTCCACGCCGATGCGGCGAATGGCCTGACAGGTGGGTGGCACGTGCATGACCACGCTCACGCCTGACCGGTCAGCCCGGACCCAAGACGGGGTCAGCCGCACCACGATCCGACTCGTGCCCGATCCCGCCGGCGACCGGGCACGCATCAGACTTGCCACCGACAGCCATCCCAAGTGTCCGGTGCTGCGACCCATGCTCCTGGACACCGTGGGCAGCCGCGCCCGGGTCTCGCTCGTCCCCGAGGGCGCGATGCTGCTTGCCGACGACCACATCGACCTCGACATCGAGGTGGGGACGGGCACGCGGCTGGAGATCGTGGAGCCGGCCGGGACCGTCGCCTACGACATGCGGGGGCGTTACGCCACCTGGGACGTGCGCCTCCATCTAGGCTCCGGCGCCTCCCTGGTCTGGGCAGGCGAGCCGCTCGTCGCCTCCGCCGGGGCCGACGTACGGCGCTCGATGTCCATCGTCCTCGCACCGGACGCCCGGCTGGCGCTGCGCGAGACCCTTGTCCTCGGCCGGTACGGCGAGTGGCCGGGGCGGGTGCGACAGCGCACCCGGGTGCACCACGTCGGTGGAGCCCCGGTGCTGGTCGAGGACCTGGACCTGGACCCCGTCTCGGCACCCGCGCTCATCGGGCGCCACCGCGTCGTCAGCACCGTCCTGCTCCTGGCCCCGCCCGACGAGGTTCCGATCGAGGCCGCGCGCCACGATCGGTTCGACCTCGAGACCGGTGGCATCCTGTGGCGTCGTCTCGGCACCGACGTCCACGCGACCGTGGACAGCGGGTGCTGGGCTGCGGTCCGCTGAGGTCAGCGGGTGCGGGCGATCTGCTGCTGCACGGTGAACTCCAACCCGTCCGCGGCCGCGAGGTAGACGTCTTGGTTGACCAGGTTGCCGGCAAGTCTCAGCAGACCGCGGGGGCTGTCGTAGAAGTGACCGTCGCGCACGGTCGAGGCAGCCTCCACGTCGAGCGAGCCGCAGGTCTGAGCGAGCTGCGCGAGGAACATGATCGCCTCGTAGCAGGACTCGCCGACGGCGTTCAGTGCCGGCGCCCAGCGACCCCAACGGGCGTAGTAGGCCTCGGCCAGCGTCGCGCTCTCGGCCGTGCCCATCCCGTCGAAGTAGGCGGCGGCGGCGTACAGGTGCTCGTTGGCACCGGCGCCCCCACCCAGCAGCGTGTTCTCCTCGACCGCCGGGCTCAGCCGGGGCATGGCCGAGCTGAGGCCGGTGCGGGCGAACTGGCGGTTGAAGTGCACGGCGTCCTGGCCCATGAGCAGCATGATCACCCCGTCGACGTCCTGCTGCTCCAGGTCGGTGAGCACGGTGCGGAAGTTGGTGGTCCCCAGCGGCACGTAGGTCTCGCTCACGATCCTCGAGGCGCTGTCCTCGAGCGCCAGACGCGCAGTGGCCCCGGTGACCCGCGGGAAGACGTAGTCGTTGCCGACCACGGCCCAGCGACCGATGGCGAGCTCCTCATGCATCCAGTGCGCCGCGGGCAGCAGCTGGTTGATGGGGCGTTCGCCCAGCATGAACACACCGGGGGTGTCGTCGCCACCCTCGTGCATCGCGGAGAAGGCGTAGACCACCCGGCCACCGATGCGGCGGGTGATGGCCTGCCGCACGGCGGAGATGTGCCACCCCGCGACCGCCTCCACCCGCCCGGTGTCGACCAGCAGGCCCACCTCCTCGGCGACGGCCTCGGGCTCGCGCCCACCGTCGACGACGACGAGCTCGACCTGTCGGCCGGCGATGCCGGAGCGGCCGTTGAGCTGCTCGACGGCCAGCTCGCCACAGGCCAGGCACGAAGGGCCGTAGAGCCCGGTGGAGCCCTGCATCGGCACGACGAAGGCGACGGAGATGACGTCCGGTCCGGGGTCGAGCATGAGAGCGGAGCTCATCGGACCCTCCAGGTGACGTGCGCGTGGCGTCCAGGAAGCAGCAGGACGCGCGTCGTCGGGAGTCCTTGATCGCCCAATGTATATTGCTTTCGTCCGGAAGTATCCGGTCGTTCCCTGATTGAGACGACATCCACACGGCACCGGGGAGGCGCTGAGATGACCGAGCAGCTCTCCGGCGTCGGACGTCGCCCGGTCCCGGACCAGGTCCTGGCCCCCAGCCTGGCGCTGCTGCTCAAGCAGGGCGAGACCCAGATCCGGCTACGGCTCCAGCCGCTGCTCACCGAGGTCGGACTCAGCCTTGAGCACTGGCAGATCATGTCGGTGCTGCACCACTCTCCCGGCCTGCGGATGACCCTCCTGGCCGAGGCGTCCGCGGTCCCCGCCGCGACCCTCACCCGTCACGTCGACAGGCTCGTCGAGCTCGGGCTCGTCGTACGCCGGGTCGACCCGGTGGACAAGCGTCGGGTGGCCGCCGCCCTGTCACCGCGTGGCCAGGAGCTGGCCGTCCGGGTCAGCGGAGCCGAGACCGCGATCGAGGCTCGCCTCACCGACGGTCTGGGTGCGGAGCGGTTCGAGGCGCTCAAGCACGACCTCACGTTGCTGGGCCACCTGCTCGTCTGACCGGCGCGCCGTCCTCCGCAGGCGCTACCCCGCGCTGAAGTGCTGGAAGTCCGGGTCGGAGAAGTCCCCTCCCCAGGACCACCCCGCGCGCGCGAAGGTCCGGGTCACGACGTCGTCGGAACCGATGACCCCGCGCCCGGTCGAGGCGCTCGGCGAGCGGTCGACGTCGACGAAGCGGCTACCGCGTGGCGGCTGCACGGTCGCGCCGCGCAGGTAGGGGTTCTGCACGGGGTTGAGGTCGATCGCCCGGCCGTAGGCGTGGTCGGAGAAGGTGTCGGTGCCGGCCACGGTGCGGCAGTTGTAGGCGGAGGTGTTGTTGGCCGCCATCGAGAACCCGTCGTCCCCGGCGAACTCATGCACCGGGCGCATGCTCTGGATCGGGTAGCGGGCGGCGTGGATGTCGGCGAAAATGTCCAGCATGGTATCGGCCACCTCTGTCGCTACAACCAGCTGGCCGGTCTGTTCCGCGCCCACGAAGTCCACGTAGGGCACGCTC
>NZZG01000159.1 GCA_002698575.1 Pimelobacter sp.
TTCGTCGTGGGCACGGGAGGTCGTTCGCTGTACGAGATCGGTGACCCGCAGCCCGGGTCCGAGTTCGCGGCGGGTGACTCGTTCGGAGTCCTCGTCCTCACGTTGGGGCCGGAGTCGTTCGACTGGCGTTTCCTCGACGTTTCCGGCGAGGTGCTCGACAAGGGGCAACGGGCCTGCTCGTGATACAGCCCGACCGCGGGTGGCGTCGCAGGTGGTTCAGCATCGTTCAGGTCCCCGTCAGCAAGCCGGCATCACTCTGGGGGAGCCAACCATCCAGAAGGAGAAGCATGATGACGAAGAAGAAGAAGTTGTGGCTCGGCGCGGGCGCCCTCATCGGGGCCGCGGCGCTCACCATCGGGGGCGTTTCCACGGCCGTGGCCGGAGGTTCGGGAGACGAGAAGGGGGATGAGGACACGCCCTTGACGGGCACCACCCTGACCCAGGCCAGCGAGGCCGCCATCACGGCTGCCGGCGGCGGTGAGGTCATCGAGACCGAGGTCAGCGACGAGAGCGGCTACGCCTACGAAGTGAAGGTCAAGACTGCCGACGGTCAAGAGGTCGAGGTGCAGCTCGATGAGGCCTTCAGCGTCGTCAAGACCGAGACCGAGGCCGCCGAGTCCGACAACGAGGCCGACAACGAGTCGGGCACGGAGTCCGACAACGAGTCGGGCACGGAGTCCGACAACGAGGCCAACGATCCCGCCGAGACCGGTAGCGGCAGCCAAGGCTGACCATGACGTGACGTGCCCGGCGGCCTCAGGGTGCCGGGCACGCTCACGTCCCGTGGTTCCACTGCACGTCAGGGCTGGGTGCCCGACACTGGAGCGAGACGAAGGAAGGACGGAAAGCGCATGCGGGTTCTGGTCGTGGAGGACGAGCCACGCCTGGCCGAAGGGCTGCGCCGCGGGTTGGTGGCCGAAGGCTTTGCCGTCGACGTGGTCCATGACGGGGTGGACGGCCTGTGGATGGCCCGCGAGGAGAACTATGACGTCATCCTCCTCGACATCATGCTGCCGGGCATGAACGGCTACAAGGTCTGCCAAGCGCTCCGCGAGGACAAGATCTGGACACCGATCCTGATGCTCACCGCCAAGGACGGCACCTGGGACGAGATCGAGGCACTCGACACGGGCGCCGACGACTACGTGACCAAGCCCTTCTCCTTCCAGCTCCTGCTCGCGCGCGTACGCGCACTCCTACGTCGTGGAGCCACCGAGCGGCCGGTGGTCCTCCAAGCCGGCGACCTCTCGCTGGATCCGTCGTCGAAGAGTGTCTGCCGCGGCGGGCAGGACCTGGCGTTGACTGCCCGGGAGTTCACCGTGCTCGAGTACCTCATGCGAAACAAGGGCGCGGTGATGTCCAAGCGGGACATCCTGGACCACGTGTGGAACTACGACTTCGAGGGCGACCCCAACATCGTCGAGGTGTACGTCCGACGTCTGAGGACCAAGGTCGATCACCCGTTCGGACGTTGTGCGGTCGAGACCGTTCGAGGTTCGGGCTATCGGCTGGCGAGCCATGGTGGCTAGTCCGCGCACGGGGAAGCGGCGGCTCCTCCGTGTCGCGCCCCTGCGCCTGCGCATCACAGCGGTGGCCGTCGTGGTGGTGGGCCTCGCTCTCGCCGCGGGCTCAGGCCTGCTGGTCCAGCAGCTCCGAACGAGCTTGATCGACACCGCCGCGTCGAATGCCAAGCTCCGGGCCGGGTCGATCGCCACCGCGCTGGCGGGCAACCCGAACGTCGACAGCGCGGCGCTGTCGACGTTCGGTGATGATGACGAGGACGAGTTCATCCAGATCCTGCAGGGCGCGAGGGTCGTGGCCTCGACCGCGAACATGGCCGACGAACCGGTGTCACCGACCGGGGACAATGTGGACGTCCCGTTCGACAGTGACTCCTTCGTGGTCGCACGGGCTGACGTGACCACCTCGGACGGTCCGAGGACGGTGGTCGTGGGCGCCAGTCTCGAGGACGCGCGTGACGCGACCGGGTCCCTGATCGGGCTGCTCCTGATCGGGTTCCCGGCCATGGTCCTGGTGGTCGGAGCCGTGACCTGGTTCGTCGTCGGCAGGACCCTGGCCCCGGTCGACCGGATCCGGCGCGAGGCCGACGAGATCGGAGCAGCCCAGCTGCACCGACGCCTTCCCGAGCCCGCCCGCCACGACGAGATCGGCCGCCTCGCCGACACGATGAACCGGATGCTGGATCGTCTCGATCAGGGCCAGAAACAGCAGCGCCAGTTCGTCTCGGACGCCGCCCACGAGCTGCGCTCACCGATCGCCTCGATCAAGCAGAACGTCGAGGTGGCTGCGGCGTACCCGGACCAGCTCAGCGCGGCCGAGCTGGCGGAAACCGTCCTGGCGGAATCAGTGCGTCTCGAGCGACTGGTGAGCGCCTTACTGAGCCTGGCTCGGCTCGACGAGCGCGACGCCCCTCCGAGCGACGGTCCAGTCGATCTGGACGACATCGTCTTCGAGGAGGCGCAGCGACTCCGGCACACCACTCCGCTGCGCATCGACGTGACAGGGGTGTCCGCCGGCCGCGTCGCGGGCGACACCTCGCTGTTGACGCAGGCGATCCGCAACCTGGTCGACAACGCCCAGCGCCATGCGGCGACCACGATCGCCCTGACCCTTGCGGAAAGTGGCTCGACGGTGGTCCTGGACGTCGAGGACGACGGGCCAGGCATCCCCGCTCGTGACCGACTGCGCGTCTTCGAGCGATTCGTCCGCCTTGACGAGGCGCGTGCCCGCGATGACGGCGGAAGCGGCCTCGGGCTCGCCATCGTGGACACCATCGTCACGGCGTACGGCGGCACGGTTGTCGTGAGCGGCGGCCGTCTAGGTGGCGCACTGCTGCGGGTGCAGTTGCCTCGGTTCGTGGGCTGACTCCAGCGGGGCGTCCCTAAGCCGCGGTGAGGCTGGTGCCCCGGGCCAGGTAGTCGGTCAGGGCGCGCCGGCACACCGCCTCGACGGTGCGCATCAGGTGCTCGCTCGGAGACGCTTCACGTTGCAGCTGAGCGGTGACCCGCAGCACCAGGGCGCGCACCTCGACTGCTGGGACCGCTCCGGCGTACTCGGTGGCGAGCGACCTGCCCAGCATCCGCTGCTCCGACCAGGACGCCGGACTCGATGAGGCTCCGGTGACGCGCAATGGTGTCTGCGGCGCGGAGTCGGCTCCAGCCGGTGCCGGGGTCGAGACCAAGGTGGCCCCGATCAGGACGGCCGCGAGGGCTGCGCCCCGACTGCTGCGTAGCCAGCGTTGGAGTCGAGCCGAACGTGCGAGTGTCCGATGAGTACGTGGTGCGTCCATGCCGCAATGCTCCCGCGATGAACCTGTCGAGAACCTGACGACCACGGCGGTCAGGGAAAAGTCAGGTGAACACGGTCAGGATCGCCGCATGGTCGCTCTGGCAGTGCTTTCCACGTCCCCGGGCATCAGCGCCCCTCGGCGCCCCGCGAATGCGGCTTCGCATCGCGCGACCAATGGAGTGGGCCTCGGGGCGCTCCTCGGTGCCACGGCGCTGCTGTACCTGTGGCCGAGCAGTGCTTCGGGTTGGAGCAACGAGTACTACGCAGCGGCGGCGCAGGCCGGGGCCCAGTCGTGGAAGGCGTTCTTCTTCGGCTCCCTCGATGCCGGCAACGCGATCACGGTGGACAAGCCCCCGCTCGGGTTGTGGCCGATGGCGTTGTCGGCGCGCTTGTTGGGGCTCTCGCCGTTCAGCGTGCTGCTGCCGCAAGCCCTTGCCGGGGTGGCCACGGTGGCCCTGGTGGTGAGCGCCGTGCGTCACCTCACGGACTCTCCTCGCCTCGGGCTGCTCGCCGGGGGAATCTTCGCCCTCACCCCGGTCTCGGTGCTGGTCTTCCGCTACAACAACCCGGACGCGCTGCTGATCTTCCTTCTGGTGGCAGCAGCTGGCGCGACTACGCGGGCGCTGGACTCGGAGCGGGCCGGGGCTTGGATGGTGGGCGTCGGTGTCCTCGTCGGGCTGGGGTTCCTCACCAAGATGGGCGAGGCGTTGATGGTCGTGCCGGCTCTCAGCCTGACCTACCTGACCTTCTCGGCCGCGCCGCTCCTTCGGCGCGCGAAGCATCTCCTCGGCGCAGCAGCGGCGCTCGTGTTCTCTGCCGGCTGGTGGGTGGCGATCGTGATGATCTGGCCGGCTGCGTCGCGGCCGTGGATCGGTGGAACGACCACGAACTCGGTCATGGACCTGGCTTTCGGCTACAACGGAGTAGGAAGGATCTCCGGCGCTGACGCCGCAGCTGCGACGGGTGGCACTTGGCAGCTGAGTCGCGCGGGCAGCGTCTTCGGCCTGCCGTCGGCGACGGCATCGCTCTGGCTGCTTCCGGCAGCACTGCTGCTCTCCGTCGCAGCGCTGCGATTGACGAGGGGGGGATCCGCAATCTCGTCGGCAGCGTGCTGGATTGGTGATGTGGCTCGGATGGGCCGCGACGATGCTGGTGGTGTTCGCGGTGATGACGGGGATCTTCCACTCGTACTACACCATCATGATCGCCCCCGCGACCGCTGTGCTGGCGGTCGTGGGCGGAGCGGTGGTCGTGCAACACCAGGGGCTGCCCACCGCGAAGACCATTCTTGTCTGGGCTGCGGCGCTGACAGGCGTGCTGGCCTTCGTGCTCCTGACGTTGACGCCAGGCTGGCTCCCGCTCCTACGTTGGGGCGTGCTCGGTGCAACGGTAGTGCTGGCAGTGCTCGCGTCTCGGATCACTATGACTCCGCAACAGCGATGGCACTGGGTCCTTGCCGCCGGGCTGGTTGCCGTGATTTCGCCGACCGCGTACTCGGTCGCCACCGTGGCCGCGCAGCACGCCGGCGACTCACCAGTGGTCGGTCCGCGGCACTCCAACTCCCCAGGTGAGGTGGTCCCCGCGTCCGACCCGGGATTCTCGCCATCTTGGCTGCTGACCAGGCTCGAGGAGCAACCGGCGGTGGTCGTGGACGCCATGTCGCTCCAGGTCGCGGGGTTGCTTCGCAGCGGAGCCGACGGCTATCGCTGGGCGGCTGCCACAGGTGGGTCTCGGGCGGCTGCCGACCTCGAGCTGTCCAGCGGAGCGCCGGTGATAGCGATCGGTGGCTACAAGGGGACCGATCCTGCTCCGAGCCTGTCCGGGTTCGTGTCGCTGGTCGCGGCGGGCGAGGTTCACTACTTCCTGGACGGCTGGACAGCCGGTCCATCATTGTCCAAGATCCAGGACTGGGTGGCCGCCCACTACCAACACGAGACCGTCGACGGGATCGCCGTCTATGACCTGACGTCGCCAATCGGGATGTGAGGGTTTGGTGACTCCTCGATCGAGAAGTGAACAGGTCGATTCCTGCTGGAAATCCCTTCGACTGCCTGTGGTGGGAGCCGCAGGAAGGCCGCACGGCCATTGTGGTCACGTATCCCCACAGGGGGTATCCGGTAGGGCAGGCCAAGAATCTTGGCGCAGGAAGCCGATCGGATTCGAATTCCGACTGATCTGCGATTGCATCAGAGAGGCCTCAAGTGCCATTCGGCTATCAATCTGTTGTTCCATGAAGCCCTGGATCGGGCTCGGCAGCACTGGCCCCGGAGTCGCGGTCTACCAGAGTTGGATTGTGTCGCTCGTCGTGGTGATCGGGTTGGTTGGGCTGGCGTGGTCGACGCTACGTCCCACTCGCCCCGCAACGCGTGCAGAGGTGCCAACGCGGGTTGGCGGCTGACCAGCAGAGCGGACGCCGCGGTCAAGGCGACACGCCGGTAACGCAAGGGAAAGTTGAGGTTTCTGTTGATCCCTGTGGCTACTATCGTGCATAGTGCCCATCGTGCCTTCCCTCATCTCGACCTGGACCCGCAATTCTGCTGGGGCCCGCAACGTCGTGGCCCTGTTGATCCTCTGCGTCGCTTCTGCGCTGCTCTCGGCGGTCCCTTCGTCTGCCGCCGCATCGAACTCGCTGTGCAGCGGGTACGACGATTGCACTAAGAGGGGTTACGCCGACGGCGGGTACCAGGTGAACGATCGCGAATCGTTCTGGGGCATGTACCCGGTCGCAACTGCACGAACTACGTGGCGTACCGGCTCGTGGAGGGCGGGCTATCCAACCGCCGACCGTGGTCGAGCACTGGCATGGCCTACAACTGGGGCCGAGCCAACTGAGGTGTGTCTGAGTTAATTCGGCATCCGGCCAGATCAATAGCCATCAGGTTGGGCGTCGTGCGCGTGGTTGTGTTTCTCATTGTCCTCGACTCCGTCGGTGGTAGTCGAGGCGTTCTTGGCGGGCCTGCTCGAGGCCGTCTCGTCGGGCCTTCCTGAGCGCGTCGCCGCGGCCCTCGTGCTCGTCGTCGGGGGTCACGTAGCCAATCGAGGCGTGCAACCGGACGCCGTTGTACTCGGTACGCACGCGGTCGAGCTCGGCCTCGAGCTCGCCGGGATCGACGATCTTCTCCAGGTGGGGCCACTCGCCCTTGACGTGACCGAAGAGGGTCTCGATCCACGCCTGGTCGGTCGGGGTGTGGGGGCGCCCGAAGTGCTGAGCGATGTGGACCCCGGCCAGGAACTCACGCGTCGAGTGCGAGCGCATCTGCGGGCCATTGTCACTGACTGCGAGCAGCAACGGGACCTGCCCGGCACCGATGGCCTGCTCGATCTCCTCGGGTTTGCCGCCCAGCAGCGCCGCTCGCAGGTTCTCGGTGTCGCGGGCGTCGATGACATCGAGCAGCCCCTCGGCCTCCAGCGCGGCCAGGAAGCAGACCTCGACCTGGGTCGAGGTCTCCTCGGCGCTGACCAACGTGGCGACCCACTTGCGCGAGACCATGTCGAGGACCGCGACCGCGCACCGCTTCGCGCGGGTGAAGTGGGTGAAGTCGTAGGCCCAAATTCTTCGTGGCTTCCACTCCAACCAGTCCGGCCAGGGCTTCTTCTCCGCCGGTTCCCGTGGTGCCGGGCCGGGCAGGATGAACCCGTGACCTGCAAGAACACGACGCACGGTGGACTCGCTGACGTGGACCACTCCCAAGCGTGAGCCGCGGTGAGCGAGCTTCCTATGGGACCGGTCGGTGCCGCTCCAGGTCTCGAACAGCTCACAGATCGCCTCGATCTCGTAGTCGAGGATCCCGTGGATCGCACCACCGCCGGGGGCCTGGTCGACCAGGGCCTCATCGCCGTCGGCGTCGCGTCGTCGCTGCCAGGTAGCGGCCCGGTCCTCGTCGAGATCGAGCAGCCGGCACGCTCGACGACGCGACCAACCTCCGCCGCTCACCGCGTGATCGACCAGGTCGAGCAGGCCGGCCTTCGTCGCCGCGTCCACACGGCCAGGGACTGCGCCGGCGCTCAGTCCCAACGCGATTTTCCCTCGTGCAGATGCAGGGCCACCGCCTGCTCGGTGATCGTCGAGCGCAGTCGCTCGACCTCGGCCTGCAACTCCTCGAGGCGTGCCTGCTCGGGGCTCATCCCTCGCCGGCCTGGACGAGAAGCAGCCAGCGCATCCAACGCCCCCTGCTTCGCGGTCCGACACACCGTGACGACCGTGGACCGGTCGACCTTGTACTTGCTGGCCGCCTCGGACTGGGTGGCCTGTCCGGTCAACACCGAGACCCACAACTCGTACTTCTCGCTCGGCGGCAGATGCCGCTTCGCCTTCCGAGGACCCTGCCCCGCACTCGTGCTGCTCACCTTCGAATTCGACACCTGCAACGACCTCCAAGTCGCTCAGGCACGCCGCCAAACTGTGGGCTGATTCTCTGCCCAGATGCCGATTTAAGTCAGACGCATAGCAGCGCTCTCGAGCGCGGCGGGCCAGGTGCACTCGAGCAGGTCGCGGATCTGCTGGATCGCCGCGACCTTGTCGCCGATGAGCTGCTCGCGACGCGCCCCGAGGTGCCGCAGCCGGCCCCAGGTCTCATCAACCGGTTCAGGCAGGTAGCACTTCAGTTGCGCGGTCAGGCGGGCGATGATGACCGCGTCTTTCTCGTCGGTCTTGTCGTGGGTCAGATCCTCGTCGCGACGGGCCCGTCCGGTCAGCAACGGCTGCACACACACGAACGACATGCCACGCTCCTCAGCGAGCTGCCCCAGGACACGCCACCGGTGCCCGGTCGGCTCACAGGCCACCGTGACTCCGGCGAACCCGGCCTTGCTGGCCCGGGCGCCGGCCCAGTCCAGCGCCCGGCCCAGGTCCCAGGCCTTGCACCGAAACGTCCGCCGCGCCAGCACCCTCGAGTCCTGGTCACAGACCACGACCATCTGCTTCTGATCAGCAAGATCGATCCCGATGATCGCGCTCGAGATCGGCACCGCTGCACGCAACCGGTCAAGTCGCGCGTTCCTGTTCCGATCACCACGCGAGACACCACTGCGACTCGCCAAAGCGTTAGCGTTGTTCATGAACGTCCTCTCTAGGTGGGGTGGGACACCAAGCCCGGATACCGCACCAAGGGAGGACGTTCCCTGTCCACCACGACCCCACCCGACGGCTACCTAGAACCCCTTCCTATGCCGCCAGGAGGGCTCCGCCCGACCATCAGCGTGAGGCGTTTTGCGTCAAGCGGTGTCGTCGTTTTCCCTGCATAGCGGTAACGGAGCTTGGTGGCTCGACAGCGTGTGATCGGGTTGTGGTGACGACGGGCCGGGGGGCCTGTGATGGTCGACGAGCTGGTGATTCTCGATGCCGCAGAAGGCTGGTCCCCGGCCCTGCTTGTGGGCCTCGCGCCGCACGCGACGGGCGGGTCAGGCAGCGGTGATCGCGGTGTCGGCGGGACCGGTGCCGTAGAGGCCGTTCCTGGCGACCTCGGGGTCCCAGGCGGTGCGGGTCACGACGACGGCGTGGAGCTGTCGCAGGATGGCTGCGGCGATCACGGTCTGGGCCTGGGTGGGCTTGAGCCGGTTGTCCTCGCGGGTGGTGAGGTGTCGGTACCGCTCGGCGTAGACGGAGTTGTTGTGCAACGCACCCCACACCGCACGCCAGGCCGCGACCCGCAGCCCTGGACGACCGGCACCACCTAGGCGGGCTCGGCCGGTGAAGGTCCCCGACATCCGTTCCCTGGGTGCGAGGCCGGCGTGCTTGACGACCGCGCGGGCGCTGGCGAACCGGGTCAGGTCGCCGGTCTGAGCGAGGATCGCTGCGGCACCGACCGCGGACAGGCCCTCGATGGAGCAGACCAGGTCGGTGAGCTGCAACTCGTCGAGGGTCGCGACCATCCGGGCCTCGACCACACCGAGCTTGGCCACCGCGGTGTCGAAGTCGTCGATGAGCCACTCGATCCGCTCGAACCCACCAGGCCGGTGCTCGATCACTCCGGCGGTGTCGGCCAGGGCGGTGAACATGGCGGCCACGATCCTCAGGCGTGGCTTTGCCCAGCCCCGCTTGAGGATCTCCTTGCGGACCGCGGTTTCGAAGCGTCTGGCGCCGAGTCGTCGGGTCCGTGTCAGGTCGCCGGCGTCGCGGCACATCACCACCGTCAACGCCGCCAGCCAGGTCTGGGACTTCAACGGCTGCGCGGCGCTCTCGAGCGCGGCGGGCCAGGTGCACTCGAGCAGGTCGCGGATCTGCTGGATCGCCGCGACCTTGTCGCCGATGAGCTGCT
>NZZG01000160.1 GCA_002698575.1 Pimelobacter sp.
AACGGCGTCATGGTGTACGACTCGCGCGGCAGGACTGACGCGGTCGGCCCGCAGGAGGAGGATATGCCCGAAGGCCGCTAGGCCAGCGGCACCTCGTCCGCCTGCTCCTTCGCTTCGGCCGCCGCCTTTTCCTTCGCTTCGCGCTTCTCCGTGATCCGCATCAGGAACAGCGACCCTTCGAACAGCAGCAGCAGCGGGATCGCCAGCAGCAGCTGCGATCCCGGATCGGGCGGCGTGATTATGGCGGACAGGGCGAACACCCCCACGATCACGTAACGCCGCGCCCCGGCCAGTTGCGCCCGGCTGACCAGGCCGGCGCGATTGAGCAGCATCAGCAGCACCGGCAGCAGGAAGCTGATCCCGAAGGCCAGGATGAACTGCATCACCAGTCCCAGATATTCATTGGCGGCGGGCAGCGCCTCGATCTTCAGGCCGCCCGCTTCGCCCTGAAAGCCCAGGAACCAGCGGAAGGCGGTGGGCATCACCACGTAATAGGCCAGCGCCCCGCCCGCGGTGAACAGCAGCGGCGTGGCGACCAGGAACGGCAGGAACGCCCGCTTCTCCTTTGCATAAAGGCCCGGCGCGATGAACGCCCACAACTGGTTGGCAATGATCGGGAAGCTGACGAAGAACCCGGCGAACAGCGCCACCTTCATTTCCACGAAGAACACTTCGTACAGCTTGGTGAAGATCAGCTGCCCTTCCCCGTCGGGAAAGGCGCCCTTCAGCGGCTGGATGAGGAAGCCGAGGATATCGTCCGCGAAATAGAAGCAGACGCCGAAGGCGATCACCAGCGCCAGCACGCAGCGCACCAGCCGGGCGCGCAGTTCGACCAGGTGGTCGAGCAGCGGGGCCTGCGTCTCGTCGAGGTCGGAAATCTTCAGTGGCACGGGGTCAGTCCGCTTTCGGGGGCGGCGGCGCATCGGCACCCGCAGGCCGCGCCCGTTCGCGCGCCGCGTGGGCGGCGGCATCGCGGTCCAGCGGCTCCATCTGGGGTGCATCGGGTGTCGGGGATGTCTGCGGCGGCAATGCGGGCGGATCGGGATTGCCCGCCGCCTCCGCGCTCGCTTCGGGATGAGCCTTCATGATCGCGGCGTTCTGTTCGCGCCACTTCTTCTCCATCTCCTCCATCTCCGCCTCGCGGATCATGGCGTCCAGCCCGCTGCGGAAATGGTTGGAAACGCGCCGCACCTTGCCCATCCAGCGCCCGGCGGTGCGCAGCGCCATCGGCATGTCCTTCGGCCCGATCACCAGGATCGCGACGATGACTACCAGCAGCAGTTCGGAGGCGCCGATATCGAACATATGCGCGCTTTCGCGCCCCCGCTAATCAGGATTTGTCGGTAGAAGTCGGCTCGCGCACGGTTTCGCCCGCGGGCTTGGCATCGTGGCTAGGCCCCTCGATGCGCTGGCTTTCGATGCGGGGGTTGTCCGCCGCCTTTTCGTCCTCGGCCATGCCTTGCTTGAAGCTTTTCACGCCCTTGCCGAAATCGCCCATCATCTCCGAAATCTTGCCACGCCCAAACAGGACGAGGATCACCGCGGCGATGATCAGCAGTTGCCAGACACTAAGACCCATGGAAATTTCTCTCTAACTCGAGGTGTGCATTCGCAATATAGAGCATGGCAGCGGCCAAGGCCAGCGATCCTTGATGAGTGCTATTCGTCCTCGTCCGCGCTTTTTGCAGCTTCGTCGCCATCGTCCGGACCGGTCAGCGCATCGAATGCCTCGTCCACCGGATCAAGAAGGCCGGCAGCGCGCAATTCGTCGATACCCGGCAGTTCGCGGCGGCTCTTGAGGCCGAAATGGGTGAGGAAATCGGGCGTGGTGGCATAGATCACCGGGCGGCCGGGCACTTCGCGCCGCCCCGCCGCGCGCACCCAGCCCGCTTCCATCAGCACGTCCAGCGTACCCTTGGCGGTCTGCACCCCGCGGATCGATTCGATCTCCGCACGGCTCACCGGCTCGTGATAGGCGACGATGGCCAGCACCTCGGTCGCGGCGCGGCTCAGGCGGCGCACCTGTTCCTTTTCCCGGCGCAGCAAGTGGGCGAGATCGGGTGCGGTCTGGAACTGCCAGCGCTGGCCGCGCTGCACCAGCCGGATGCCGCGATCCCCATAATGGGCTTCCAGGTGCCGCAAGGCGTCTGCCACCTCGGCCCCGTTGAGGTGGGTGGAAAGCGCCGCCGCGCTCAGCGGTTCTTCCGCTGCGAACAGAGTGGCCTCCACCGCCCGCACCAGATCGTCGGGCGTGTCGTCCTCAGCCATGGGCCCTGCGTTCCGAGGCGCGCCGGGCATGCAGCGGACCGAACGGTTCCGCCTGCCGCAGCTCCGCCTTGCCCAGCCGCGCCAGTTCCAGCACCGCGACGAAGCTGCTGGCAAGCGCCGACTTGCGCAGCCGCCGATCCGCGCCGGGCGGCAGGAACTGCGCCAGCTCGTACCAGTCCAGCTTCAGGTCCAGCAGCGCGGAAACCCGCTCCAGCGCGCTGTCGAGCGTCATCACCGGGCGTTCGCGCACCATGTGGATGGCGGGCTGCGTGCGCGCCTTCATCTGGCCGTAGGCCTGCACCAGATCGTACCATTCGCACCGCCAGGCGTTCTTGCGGTCGACGCGCAGACCCTCCGGCGCGCCGCGCGCGAACACGTCGCGCCCCATCCGGTCGCGCGCCAGCAGCCGCGCCGCCGCATCGCGCATTGCGCCCAGTCGTTCCAGCCGCAGCTGCAGGCGCAACGCCAGCTCTTCCGGGCTCGGGTCCTCCTGCTCTTCCTTCGGCAGCAGCAGGGCGGATTTGAGGTAGGCGAGCCACGCCGCCATCACCAGGTAATCGGCGGCCAGTTCCAGCCGCAATGCCTCGGCCTGTTCGATATAGCCCAGATACTGGTCGACCAGGTCGAGGATGGAGATCTGGCGCAGGTCCACCTTCTGCCGCCGCGCCAGGTCCAGCAGCAGGTCGAGCGGCCCTTCCCACCCGTCCAGTTCCAGATACAGGGCTTCGTCCGCGCCCGCATCCAGCGGCAGCGCGGTGGAATCGGCGGGCACCTCCACCGCGTCGAGGAGGAAGCCTCCGCTCACACCGCGACTCCGGCAGCTTCGAACAAAGCGTCGCGTTCGGCCAGCAATTCCGTAGCCTCGCCCGCTTGCGCGGTGCTGCCGGTGCCTTTCAGCGCCAGTTCCAGCCGCATCAACCCATCATCGGACAGGGGCGGCAGGCGCTCGGCCATCTGCTCCATGTCGTCGAGCTTGGCCCAGCAGTTCAGCACCACGTCGCAGCCTGCCGCGATCGCGCGCTCCGCCCGTTCGGGCACGGTGCCGTCCAGCGCCTGCATGTCGATATCGTCGGTCAGCAGCAGGCCGGTAAACCCGATCTTCGTGCGGATGATGTCGTTGATGATGGTGGGGGAAAGCGTGGCGGGCCGCGTTTCGTCCCAGGAGGTGAACAGGATGTGGCTGGTCATCCCCAGCGGCGCATCGCGCAGCGCCTGGAAGGGGGCGATATCGTCCTCCAGTTCCTCTGCACTGGCGGTGACGACGGGCAGGCTCTTGTGACTGTCCGCGGTGGCGCGGCCGTGGCCGGGCATATGCTTCAGGCACCCCACCACCCCGGCGGCGGCATGACCGGCCAGCACTGCGCGGCCCAGCGCCGCGACGCGCATCGGATCGTGGCCCAGCGCCCGGTCCCCGATCACATCGTCGGTTTCCTCCCGCCGCACATCGAACGGCGCATGGAAGTTTACGTTGATGCCCCCTTCTGCGAGGTCCAGCGCCAGCGCCTCGGCATTCAGGCGCGCGGCCTGCATCGCGCTGGCGGGGGCGGCTTCGTACAGTCGGTCGAACGCCGCGCCCGCGGGATAGGCGCGCCATTCGGGCGCCTTCATGCGCTGCACCCGCCCGCCTTCCTGGTCGATGGAGACGATCAGGTCGTCGCGCCCGTGCAGGTCGCGCAGGGAATCGGTCAGCGCGCGAACCTGGTCGCGGTTTTCGCAATTGCGGCCGAACAGGATGTAGCCGACGGGCTGCACGTCCTTGAGGAAGCTGCGCTCCGCATCGCTGAGGGCGGTGCCGCCTACGCCGAATATCGCCGGTATCATGGCCTGAACGCTGGCACAGCCGCGCCGTGCCAACAAGCCGTCTGGTCCGCGTAGCTGTTCAAATCCGCGCGGGCGCGCAGTCAGCGCTTCACCTGGCAGGCGATCCCGTCGCCCTTCAACCGCGAGCAAAGCGCATTGGCAGCGGAGAGCGAGCCGGCCATCGCCTGCAGGCGATAGACCGTGCCGATATCGGCGGTGCCTTCCACCACGCGGTGCGACACGCCGGACAGCGCATCGCTTTGCCCGGTCAGCTGGGTCCAGCCCTGTTCGGCGCGCGCGCGGGTGGAATAGGCACCCACCTGCACGGCCACGCCGGACGCCTGCGAGCCTGTTGTTCCCTCGCCGTCGTCGCTTTCATCGGGGCTTTCATCCGGGCGACGCACGTCCACTCCGGGCGCTGGCGCAGCGTCGCGTTCGGCCACGCGGCCTTCCACCCGCTCCCCCTCGCCCGTCATCGGAGCGACATCGCCGGTTCCGGCGACTTCGGTGCCGCCGGGATCGTCGGGCCGTTCCTTCACCGGGCCATCGGGCGCTTCGATCAGGCTGCCATCGGCCACCATATCGCCATCCGCGCTGCGATTGGTGGCCCACCAGATCCCGCCCAGGATCGCCGCCAGCGCCAGGATGCCGATCAGGGCAAAGGCGATCACGCGGCCGGTATCGGGTCCGCCCTGATCGTAATCGTCTTCCCCGCTTTCGAGCCAGGGAAGCGTCTCGTCGTCATCGGCCAGGTCGAGCCGCTCGTCCTCCAGGGTTTCGTAATCGCCTTCGGTTTCCACGGGATCGTCGATCCGATCCTCGCCTTCGTACGGTTCGTCCCTGTCCACGGCTTACAGCTCCTCGACTGCCTCGACCCCCAATATCCCCAGGCCGTTACGAAGTACCTGCCCGATCTGATCGGCAAGATAAAGCCGCGCCGCGGTAAGCGCATCGTCCTGTGCCACGATGATGCGCTTTTGCGGATCGTCGTTCCCGGCGTTCCAGAAGGCGTGGAAGGCGGCCGCCAGATCGCCCAGGAAGAAGGCGATGCGATGCGGTTCGCGGGTCCGCGCCGCCGATTCGACCAGCCGCGGGAATTGCGCGGCGACCTTCACCAGCGCCAATTCGTCCGCGCCCAGCCGCTCCAGCGCCGCTGGATCGGGCGAAAGCCCTTCCGCCGCGGCCTTGCGCAGGGTGGAGCGGATGCGGGCATGGGCATACTGGACGTAGAAGACCGGATTGTCCTTCGATGCCTCCACCACCTTGGCGAAGTCGAAATCCATCTGCGCTTCGGGTTTGCGGGTCAGCATGGTGAAGCGGACCACGTCCTTGCCCACTTCCTCCACCACTTCGGCCAGCGTCACGAAATTGCCGGATCGCTTGGACATCTTCACCGGCTCGCCATCGCGCAGCAGCTGCACCATCTGCACCAACTTCACATCGAAGGGGATTTGCGTGCCCTCGGCCTGGCCCAGGGCGGCGACGGCGGCCTTGATCCGCTTCACCGTACCGGCATGGTCCGCGCCCCATATGTCGATCAGCTCGTCCGCGGCCTCCGCCTTCTGCATGTGATAGGCAAGGTCGGCGCCAAAATAGGTCCATTTGCCGTCCGACTTTTTGATCGGGCGATCCTGGTCGTCACCGAACTGCGTGGAGCGGAACAGCGGCAACTCCACCGGCTCCCAATCTTCGGGCGTCTTGCCCTTGGGCGCTTCCAGCACCCCGTCATAGACGAGGTCGTCCGCGCGCAGCCGCGCTTCCGCTGCCTCGGGCTTGCCCGCCGCCTGCAATTCGGCCTCGGAAGCGAAAACGTCGTGGCTAATGCCCAGCAATTNCAGGTCGGCGCGGATCAGTTCCATCATCGCGGCGACCGCATGGGTGCGGAANACCGGCAGCCATTCCGCTTCGGGCGCGTCGCGATATCGGTCGCCGAACTCTTCGGCCAGCGCAGTGCCGATGGGGCGCAGGTAATCGCCGGGATACAGGCCTTCGGGAATGGTGCCCACATCCTCGCCCAGCGCTTCCCGGTAGCGCAGATGCGCGGACCGGGCGAGAACATCGACCTGCCCGCCGGCATCGTTGACGTAATATTCGCGGGTCACGTCGTGGCCCGCATATTCGAGCAGATTCGACAGCGCATCGCCCACCACCGCGCCGCGGCAATGGCCCATATGCATCGGCCCGGTGGGATTGGTGGAGACGTATTCGACATTCACCCGCCGCCCGGTGCCGAGCGTAGAGCGACCATATTGGTCGCCCAGCGCGGCGATGGCGCGCACNTCGTCCAGCCATACGCCATCCGCCAGCCGCAGGTTGAGGAAGCCGGGTCCGGCGATCTCCACCGCGTCCACCCCGTCGACGGCGCGCAACTGCTCCGCCAGCGCTTCGGCCAGCACGCGCGGTTTGGTCTTGGCCGGTTTCGCCAGCACCATCGCGGCATTGGTGGCCAGATCGCCGTGGGACGGGTCACGCGGCGGCTCCACGCTCACATTGCTGCGCGGCAGGCCGGGCGGCAGCGTTCCTGCTGCCTCCAGCGCATCCAGCGCGGCATCGACATGGGCCGCGAAGGCGGCGTGAAGCGTGGTAAAATTCGACATGGTGCGCGCGGTTAGCCGCTTTGGCCCGCGCTGCAAAGCGTCAGGCTGCCTGCCAGGCGTCAGCGCGTGGCATTGTAGGCCAGCTGATCGCGCGTCAGCTGGAAGCCGACCAGCAGTTCGAAATCCGCCTGCGCCAGCGCAGCCCGCACTTCGGGCTTGGTCAGCGGATCGACCGCCGCTTCCTGATCGCCGGCGCGGCGGCGGCGGGTGATCTGTTCGCGGATATCGTCCGGCAGGGTGGCCGCAGCGCGGTCGATCCGCGCCGCAGCGCTGGCGCTGGTCTGCGCCCGCTCCGCCCCGTCGGCNAACGTCAGGCTGACGGTGCCGACCTGCTTTGAGACGACCACGCGCCCGGCGCGCAGCACCGTGGCGAAATACGGCAGTTCGACCGTGCGGGCGCCCCGCGCATCGGTGCGGCGGGCATAGACATCGAAGGTCGCGTTGCTGACGATCTGCGCGCCCGTATCGTCGCACGTGCTGCGCACATTGGTGATCGCGGCGGTCACATCCAGCGAGGCCGTCGTCCGGTCGGCACCGCGGAACGTGGTGATATCGCCCGTATAGTCGGGCACGCCCACGCCGGGGCAGCCATCCAGGCTGGCCGTCACGCCCACGCCATCCTGCACGACCAGGTCGCCATCCGATGCACAGGCGGACAGCGCGGCGGCGGCGGCGATGGTAAGAAGCGAAGAGAGGCGCACGTTCATGTCTGGCNTCGATCCTTGGGTCTGACAGGCTTGGGCGCTGCCCTAGCCCTTTCGCAAATGCGCGACAACCGCTAGAGAGCGCGCGATGAACGCCCCTTTTACGAATTCCGGCCTTGCCCCGTCCGATTCCCGCTTGCCGCTGGACGTGCTGATCGCCGCGCCGCGCGGCTTCTGCGCCGGGGTGGACCGCGCGATCGAGATCGTGGAGCGCGCGCTCGAACGGTATGGCGCGCCNGTCTATGTGCGGCACGAAATCGTCCACAACCGCTACGTGGTGGATGCGCTGAAGGCGAAGGGCGCGGTGTTCGTGGAAGAGCTGGACGAGGTGCCCGACGGCGTGCCGGTCGTCTTCAGCGCGCACGGCGTACCCAAGGCGGTGCCCGAAAAGGCGAGCGAGCGCGGGCTGGACTGGCTGGACGCCACCTGCCCGCTGGTCAGCAAGGTGCACCGCCAGGCCGAACGGCAGCTGGAAAAGGGCAACCACATCATCTTCATCGGCCATGCCGGCCATCCGGAAGTGATCGGCACGTTCGGCCAGGTGCCGACCGGTACGATGACGCTGGTGGAAACCGTCGCCGATGTCGAACGCCTGCCTTTCGCGGCGGATGCAAAGCTGGCGTTCCTGACCCAGACCACGCTTTCGGTGGACGATACCGCCGAAGTGATCGCCGCGCTGGAAGCCCGCTATCCCGATATTACCGGCCCGCGTGGAGAGGATATCTGCTACGCCACCTCCAACCGGCAGGCGGCGGTGAAGGACATCGCGCCCAGCGCCGATCTGGTGCTGGTGATCGGTGCGCCCAATTCCTCCAACTCGCTGCGTCTGGTCGAAGTGGCGGAGCGGCTGGGGACCGATGCGAAGCTGATCCAGCGCGGGTCGGAAATCGACCCCGCCTGGCTGGAGGGCGTCGGCACGCTGGGCCTTACCGCCGGTGCCAGCGCGCCCGAAACGCTGGTGCGCGAGGTGATCGACGCGCTGGGCCGNTATCGCACGGTGACGGAACGCACCGTGTTGACGGTAGAGGAAAAGATGGTTTTCAAGCTGCCGCGCCAGCTGACCGAGTAACATGGCCGTCTACACGCACCTGACCGCGGCGGAGATCGCGCAGTTCGTGGCGCATTACGATGTCGGCGAACTGGTCTCTGCCAAGGGCATTGCCGAGGGTGTGTCCAATTCCAACTGGCTGATCGAAACTGCGCGCGGGCGGTTCATCCTTACCGTCTACGAAGAACGGACCGAGGTGCGCGACCTGCCGTTCTTCCTCGACCTGCTGGATCATCTGGCCGCGCGCGACTGCCCCGTGCCGCGCACGATCCACGACCGTGAGGGCGCATCCTACCGGCTGGCACGCGGCAAACCCGCGGCGCTGATCGAATTCCTGCCGGGCGTGAGCGAGGACGAACCTTCGCCCGAACAAGCCCACGCCACCGGCGCGGCACTGGCGCGGATGCATCTGGCGGCCCGCGATTTCGGCGCGCAGCGCGACAACACGATGGGTCCGCAGGCNTGGCACACGCTGCTCGGCAATTGCGGGGNCGANGGGCTCGGCGGAATCGCTGCCGAACTGCCGGACCTGGTCGAAACCGAACTGGCCCATATCGACGCACACTGGCCGACCGGCTTGCCGCAATCGGTGATTCATGCCGACCTGTTTCCCGACAACGTGCTGCTGCGGGGAAACAGCGTGTCCGCCATGATCGATTTCTACTTCGCCTGCACCGGCATGATGGCGTTCGACCTGGCGGTGACCCATGCCGCGTGGAGCTTTGCCGATGGTGGCCGTCGCTTCCGCCCGGACGTGGGCGGGGCGCTGATCGCGGGCTACGAAACGCGCCGGACGCTCGGTGCGGAGGAGCGCGCCGCCCTGCCCACGCTGGCGCGCGGCGCGGCCATGCGCTTCGTCGCCACGCGCGCCTGGGACTGGCTGAACACGCCCGCCGATGCGCTGGTGACGCGCAAGGACCCGATGGCTTTCGCCCGCCGCGCGCTGTTCTATCGCGACCGGGGCACCGAGGTATTCCAGCCATGAAGCAGGTCGAGATTTTCACCGACGGAGCGTGCAAGGGCAATCCCGGCCCCGGCGGCTGGGGCGTGCTGTTGCGGATGGGCCGGCACGAAAAGGAGCTTTCCGGCGGAGAGGCGGAGACGACCAACAACCGCATGGAACTGACCGCCGCGATCCGCGGCCTCAACGCCCTGATCGAGCCGTGCGAGGTCACGCTCTATTCCGACAGCAAATACGTGATCGACGGGATCACCAAGTGGGTCCACGGCTGGAAGAAGCGCGGCTGGGTGAATGCCAGCAAGAAACCGGTCCGCAACGAAGACCTGTGGCACGACCTTATCGAGGCCGCGAACCGCCACCGGATCGACTGGCAATGGGTGAAGGGCCATGCCGGCCACCCGGAGAACGAGCGGGCCGACCGCCTCGCCAGCGATGCGGCGGAAGCGGTCGGCTAGAACACACTATTCGTCGCTGTTGTCGTGCACCGGCGCGCCCGGCCCGTTCTTGCAGATGGAATCGATGGCGTTGCGGGCGCTGGTCTTGCTGGAATAGCCCTCCGTCCAGAACATCGTTTCCGAGTTGTATTTGAAATAGGCGACATACTCGCCGCCCTTGTTTTTCCGAATTTCGAAATGGTGAGCCATCTGGGGCGCTCCCGTCCTGTTAGTGGTCGGAGCATCCTAACAAATGATGCGCTGCTGGCTACCCGAAGCGGGCGGGGGAATAGCGCGCCGGATCGAGCTTCCGGGTCATTTCGTCGCGCTCTGCTTCGGTGAACAACTGTGCGGCCAGGCGCGCCGCGGCGGGTGCGGTCTGGATGCCGTAGCCGCCCTGCCCGGCGAACCAGAAGAAGCCTTCAACCGCCGTATCGAAGCCGTACACCGGCAGCCGGTCGCGAGCGAAACTGCGCAGGCCCGCCCATTTTCGCTCCACGGCCAGAACCTGCGCGTCGACAACTCGCGTGAACCGCTCCACGGCAAGCGCTACGTCCCATTCTTCGGGCGCGGCATCCACCGCATTGCTGGGCGTCTCGTCCTGCGGACTGAGCCACAGCCGTCCGCTTTCCGGGCGGAAATAGAAGCCGCCCGAAATGTCGAGCACCAGCGGCTGGTCGGGCTGGGGCGGCGGATCGGTGCGGACCTGCACGACGGTGCGCCGCAGCGGCACGATCCCGGCAGGCGCGGCCCCCGCAAAGGCGGCAATCCCGTCCGCCCAGGCCCCGGCGGCGTTGGCGATCGTGCGGGACCGGATCGTTTCGCCATCGGACAGCGTCAGGGTCCAAGCCCCATCGCCCCTTTCCAGCGCGACGACGCGCGACCGGCAGCGCGGCACGATCCCGGCCTCAGCCGCCCGCCGCAGGTAATGCTGATGCAGCCCTGCCACTTCGATGTCGGCGCAATCGGGTTGCGCGATGCCGCGATCCCATTCGGGTCGCAGACCCGGCACTTGCGCGGCCGCCGCATCGCGATCGACCCGCGTGAACGTTGCCCCGCTATCGGCAAATCGGGTGCAGAAATCCGCGATTGCGCCCTCGTCCTCTGCGCGGCCGACATACAGTGCGCCGCGCCGCGTCAGGAAACCGTGACGGCGCAGGTAATCGCCCGATGCGAGGGTGAGCGGCGTGATGTCCGGCCCGCCATAGCATTCCTCCCAGAACGCGGCGGAGCGGCCCGTGGCGTGGTAACCGGGGCGGTCCTCCGCTTCCAGCAGGGCGACGGCTTCGACCCCGTGGGCGGCCAGTTCGGCGGCCAGGCTGGCACCCGCCATCCCGGCTCCGATAATGGCCACATCGTAGATGGCGCTCACAATCGGCTCACTGCGCGGGTGGTGCGATCCGGTCGAGGAAGGCGTCGATTTCCGCCAGCGCGCGGTCGCGCACCGGGTCGACCTCGCGCAGGATCTCGTGATGCGCCTCGTCGCCGAAAGCGACCAGCCGGGCGTTCGGCAGGCGTTCCGCCGCGGTCTTGATCGCTGCCCAGCCGACCAGCTTGTCGTTCGACGTGCCAACGATGATCGTGGGTGTTGTCACGCGTTCGATCGCGCCGCGCGCAAAGATATGCCGGATCGAGGCATAGGCGCGCTCGACCCAGCCCCAGCTGCCCGGACCCATGACCAGTTCGGGCCATTCGCCGCGCCACCAGCTTTCGTCCTGATAGCGATCGGCATCGTGGGTCAGCAGGTCGGACCGGCTGGCCGGCATTTCGCCCGGCTTCTCGCTCCATTTCCACGCCGGGCGTGCCGGGTCGCCCAGTTTCGTCATCAACCGCGCAACCGCATGGCCGACGGCATCGGGCAGCGGCGGGCCGGAAAAGCCCAGCATCGGCGCCGACAGCACCAGGGCATCGGGCACGACCGCCCCGTCCATCACCGCGCGCAGCGCCAGGTGTCCGCCCATCGAATGGCCCGCCAGGATATGCGGACCGCGGGTGTCCTTCACCCAATCGCGCCACAGGTGCGCGAGGTCCGCCACCCAGTCGCCGAAATCCTTCACATGGCCGGTAACCGCATCCTTGCCCAGCCGCCCGGACCCAGCCTGCCCGCGCCAGTCCGACGCGGTGACGTGCCACCCGGCGCGCGCCCAGTGGTCCAGCGTTTCCAGATATTTCTCGTAGGCATCGCCGCGGCCCGGCAGGAACAGGATGGAACCGCGCGGGGCATCCGTCGCCCAGTCGATGCGGCGGATCGCGTGACCGTCCGCCGCCTGCCAGCGGCTTTCGCGCGCGGCGGCGGGAATGGCGCGCCGGTCGAAAGCGGAAGCGATATTCTCGTGGCTAATGCCGGCCTCCTGCGTGTGGTTACTTTTTGGTAAGCCTCAGCGCGTACCACGCTTCCCAAGGGGTTTGTTGGGGGGCTTTCCAGTGCCAGAATTCACTGTGCAGTACGGCTTGCTCGGCGCGTTGGCAATCGCGCTGGTGGTGGCTGCCTTTACCGATATCAAGCGCCGCCAGATCGACAACTGGCTCACCGGCGCGATCGCACTCACCGCGCCGCTGTTCTGGTGGGCCAGCGGGCTGGACCTGTGGCCCGGCGTTGCCTGGCAACTGGGCATTGCACTGGCCTGCTTCGTGGTGCTGGCCGGACTGTTCGCGGCCGGCTGGATGGGTGGCGGCGACGTGAAGCTGCTGACCGCGCTTGCGCTGTGGATCGAACCCGAATGGTTTTTGCGCCTCATCGTGATGATGGCGCTGGTCGGCGGGGTGCTGACCCTGATCGTGGGTGCCTGGCACATCATGCGCCGCCAGCGCGACCGGATCGCCGTGCCGTATGGCGTCGCGATCTCCAGCGCGGGCCTGTGGGTGCTTGCATCGCACTATTTTCCCACCGTGGCGCAAGGCCAAGTGGGGTGAACCCGATTTTAACCAATCCCGGACTAATGCTTGTCGAATTGATTGCTTGGGACCTTCGAGAGGGGCACATCCATCATGGATCGTAGGAAGATTATTCTGCTTGTTGTGGCATTGGTGGTGGCCGTCGGCTGCGCGCTGATGGTCCGCAGCCTGATCGCCGGCGCAGCCGCTCCCGAAGCGGAAGCCGCGCCCGAACCGCAAGGGCCCAAGGTGCTGGTCGCCCAGCGCGCCCTGCCCGTGGGCACCATCATCACCGCCGATTCCATCGGTTACCAGCTGTGGCCGCAGGAAATGGTGCGCGATGCCTATTTCATCGATGGCGAGGCCGATATGGGCCTGCTGCTGGGCACTGTGGTCCGCCACCCGATCACCGCGGGTGAGCCGCTGACGCAGGGCGCGCTGGTCGCACCGGGCGATCGCGGCTTCCTGGCCGCGGCGCTGGGGCCGGGCATGCGCGCCGTGACGATCCCCGTGTCCGCCAAGACCGGCGTTGCCGGCTTCGTGTTCCCGGGCGACCGCGTCGACCTGGTGCTGACCCAGACCGTGAAGGGCGAGGACGGCCCGCCGCTCCAGGCATCCGAAACCGTGCTGCGCAATATCCGCGTGCTGGCGACCGACCAGTCCACCACGCAGGAAACCATCGACGGCAAGACCGTGGTCCGCGCCTTCAAGACGGTGACGCTGGAAGTCACCCCGAAGATCGCGGAAAAGGTCGCCGTGGCGCAGACCATCGGCACGCTCAGCCTGTCGCTGCGCTCCATCGCGGACAACCAGGCCGAACTCGAACGCGCGATTGCCGCGGGCGACGTGGTGGTGCCCGACGATGCCACCAAGGAAGAGGAAGAGCAAATCCTGCGCGCCGCGATGAGCCGGCCGATCGATACCCGCTCGACCTATGTGACGGGCGGCGACGTGTCGCGCTTCCAGCGCGCCTCCCTGCCCCGCACCCGCGAGGATGTGGCCAAGCAGATCGTGAACGAGGTCGTCTCCTCCTATGCCGGTCCGCCGTCATCCTATTCCGGCTCCACCTCCAGCGCGCCCGCCGCGCCGCAGGGTCCGGTCGTCCGGGTGACGCGTGGCAAGTCCACCAGCGTCGTGGAAGTGGACTGAGGCCATGATCCGCGCAGCCAAGAACAACGCTGACCGCACTGCGGCGGCCACCATCGAACCGAGGGGCAACACCATGAAACGCCGAGTGCTTGCAACCATGCTGACAGCCGTCGCCGCTGCCGCGCCACTGGCCCTTGCGCCCTTGGCCCCGGCCCAGGCGCAGGGTGTGATCAGCCCGTCCAGCGAGATCGTGCTGTCGGTCGGCCGGGGTCAGCTGATCACCGTGCCGGGCAACATGACCGATATCTTCATCGCCAACGAAGGCATTGCCGATGTGCAGGTGAAGTCGCAGCGCCAGCTTTATGTCTTCGGCAAGAGCGGAGGGCAGACCACGGTCTATGCCAGCAACGCGATGGGCGACATCATCTGGTCGGCCAATGTCCGCGTGGGATCGAACATCGATACCGTGGACCAGATGCTGGCACTGGCGATGCCGGAAGCCGATATCTCGGTCGCCACGATGGGCACGAACACCATCCTGCTGACGGGCACCATCGCCGCGCCCGAAGACGCTGCCGAGGCCGAGCGCCTGGTCGCCGCCTTCGTGGGCGAGGATGCGAACGTGGTCAGCCGCCTGAAGATGGCGACGCCGCTGCAGGTCAACCTGCAGGTGCGCTTTGCCGAAGTCAGCCGTTCGCTGGTCCGCACGCTGGGCAGCAATCTGACCACGGTGGACAGTTCGGGCGGGTTCCAGTTCGGGATCGGCCAGGGCCGCAACGGCTTCTTCGAGCCGTCGGGTCGTCTAGATGCACTGGGCGTGGGCAACGTGCCTTCGGGTCTGGCCCCCAACCCCAATTTCAATCCGGCCCTGCCGCCCAGCAACACCAACGTCCAGTTTATCGAGGATACCGGCACCGGCATCAACCCGATCAGCCCCGGCACCACTCTGGGCTTTGCCGGGCAGCTGCTGGGCCTGGACCTGCTGGGCGCGCTCGACATTGCCGAGCGCAACGGCCTGGTCACCACGCTCTCGCAGCCCAACCTGACCGCACTTTCGGGCGAGACCGCGGACTTCCTGGCGGGTGGCGAATTCCCGATCCCGATCAGCCAGGGGCTCGGCACCACCGCGATCGAATATCGCCGCTTCGGTGTCAGCCTGGCCTATACCCCGGTGGTGCTGGCCAATGGCCGCATTTCGATCCGAGTGCGTCCCGAAGTCTCCGAACTCTCGGCGCAGGGTGCGGTGACACTGAACGGCTTCCAGGTTCCCGCCCTCACCATCCGCCGCGCGGAAACGACGGTGGAACTGGGGTCCGGCCAGAGCTTCATGATCGCCGGGCTGATG
>NZZG01000161.1 GCA_002698575.1 Pimelobacter sp.
GGGCGCGGTCACCGTGACCGTCACGCTGAAGCCACGACCCTGGTCACCGAAGCCGACGACGGTGGTGCCGGTCAGGTCGGCGCGCTGGATCCGCTGCCCGTTGACCCAGGTCCCGAGGGAGCTGCCCAGGTCGACGACCTCCCAGCCCTCCCCGAGCGCGCGGAGCTCGGCGTGCGCCCGCGACACCGACGCGTCGTCGGTGACGATGTCGCAGCCGGGGTCGCGGCCGATGCGGAACACCCGTGCGGTCTCGGCGCTCCAGGTGCGCGTGGCCGACTGGATGCGGATGCTGCTCATGAGGGTCCTCCGTGACGGGTGCGCGGACGGCGTACGGGCTGCACCGGCGAGCCGTCCGAGGGTAACCTCAGCCGATCCACCCCGCCCGTCGGTCGGACCCCTGGTCCGTACCAGCCAGTGGGTACCCGGCCGGGCCGCCGAGGAAACCGCCGTCCCCCCGGGCTCCTAGAGTGGCCCCATGAGTCAGCCCGCAGCACCCGCGATCGGTGCCCACGTCGACCAGACCGACCCGATCGCCGAGGCGCGGGCCCGCCAGGCCCCCCTCGTGCAGTTCTTCCTCGGCGATCCGCAGGGCTACCGAGGCCCCAAGATCGCCTACGCCGGCGGCTCGGACGCGCTGCGCGACGACGCGGCCGCTGCCGGGGTCGACCTCTACGTCCACGCGCCGTACATCGTCAACGTCGCCACCACCAACAACCGGATCCGGATCCCCAGCCGCAAGCTGCTGCAGAAGCACGTCGACGCCGCGGCGGCGATCGGCGCCAAGGGCCTGATCGTCCACGGCGGCCACGTCAACAAGGACGACGATCCTGCCGTCGGCTTCGACAACTGGCGCAAGGCCATCGAGGCCACCGACCTCAAGCTGCCCCTGCTCATCGAGAACACCGCCGGTGGCGACAACGCGATGACCCGCTACCTCGAGCGGATCGACCGGGTCTGGGACGCCATCTCCAGCGCCGAGGGCGCCGACCTGGTCGGGTTCTGCCTCGACACCTGCCACGCCCACGCCGGCGGCAACGCGTTGGAGACCGTGGTCGCCGACGTCCTGGCGATCACCGGCCGGATCGACCTGGTGCACTGCAACGACAGCCGCGACGCCTTCGACTCCGGAGCCGACCGGCACGCCAACTTCGGCGCCGGCACGATCGACGCCGACCTGCTGGCCGCGGTGGTCCGCGATGCCGCGGCGCCGGTGGTCTGCGAGACCCCGGGTGGCGCCGAGGAGCACGCGGCCGACTTCGCGTGGCTGCGGGAGCGCCTGTGAGTGCGCCGGTGGGTGCGGCCAGGAGCGGGGCCGGGAGTGCGCTGGCGGTCCGCGTCGTCACCGCCGACGAGCACCTCGCCTTCGTCGAGTCCCGGCGCTCGGCCAGCTTCCTGCAGACCCCCGCCTGGGGGGCGGTCAAGAGCGAGTGGCGGCGCGAGTCGCTGGGCTGGTTCGACGGCGAGACGATGGTCGGCAGCGCGCTCGTGCTCTACCGACAGCTGCCCCGGCTCCGGCGGTTCCTGGCCTACCTGCCCGAGGGTCCGGTGATCGACTGGTCCGGCGACCTCGGCGCGTGGCTGGGCCCCCTGACCGCGCACCTGAAGGAGCAGGGTGCCTTCGGGGTGCGGATGGGGCCTCCGGTCGTGACGCGCCGCTGGGACGCCCCGACCATCAAGGCCGGCATCGCCGACGACGCCGTACGCCGTCTCGACGACGTGGCCCCCACCGCCCGCGAGGCGCTCGGCGCCCGCGTGGTCTCCGAGCTGACCCGGCTGGGCTGGCGCGAGCAGGGCGGAGCCGGGGGCTTCGCCGCCGGCCAGCCCCGGCACGTCTTCCAGATCCCGTTGCGCCACGCCGACGGCAGCGCGCGCACCGAGGACGACGTCCTCTCGACGATGAACCAGCAGTGGCGCCGCAACATCAAGAAGGCCACCAAGCAGGGCGTCGTGGTCACCACGGCGCACGTCACCCAGGGAGCCGAGGCGGCCGCCGAGCTCGAGGCCTTCCACGCGTTGTACGTGCACACCGCCGAGCGTGACCACTTCACCCCTCGCCCGCTGTCGTACTTCCGCACCATGCTCACCGCCCTCGGCGCCGAGAACGGTGAGCGGATCCGCCTCTGGTCGGCCCGTCACGAGGGTGACCTGGTCGCCTCGACGATCGCGATCCGGGTGGGTGCGCACGCGTGGTACTCCTACGGCGCCTCCTCGACCGAGAAGCGCGACGTGCGCGGCTCGAACGCGGTGCAGTGGGCGATGATCTGCGACGCCCTCGCGGCCGGCGCCGACGTCTACGACCTGCGCGGCATCACCGACACCCTCGACGCCGACGACCCGCACGCTGGCCTGATCCAGTTCAAGGTCGGCACCGGCGGGGAGGCCGTCGAGTACGTCGGGGAGTGGGACCTCCCGCTCAACCGGGCGCTCTACCGTGCCTTCGACGTCTACATGAGGCGGCGCGGATGAGCCTGACCCTCACCGTCGACGGCGAGCGCTGGCGTCCCCACCTGCGCTCGGTCGCCGAGGCCCACCCCGGTCTCGTCCCGGTGGTCAAGGGCAACGGCTACGGCCTCACCCTCGGACGCCTGGCCCGTCGCAGCGAGTGGCTGGGCGTCGACACGATCGCCGTCGGCACCTACCCCGAGCTGAGCGAGGTCGCCCAGCGCTTCAGCGGCTCCCTGGTCGTGCTGACGCCGTGGCGCCCGTTCGTCGACGAGCTCGATCCCTCGCTCGCCCCGCGGGTGATCCACACCCTGGGACGCGTCGCGGACGTCGAGGCCCTGCTCGCCCGGGACCCGCGAGCCCGCTTCGTCCTCGAGCTGCGCACCTCGATGGTGCGCCACGGCTTCCTGGCCCGGGAGCTGTGGGAGGCCGCCGACCGGCTCCGGCAGCACCCGGGCGCGCGCCTGGAGGGACTGGCCCTGCACCTTCCCCTGGGCCAGGGCTCCCACCTCGGCGAGGTGCGGCGGCTGCTCAACGACGCGGTCGCCGCCGGCCTCGAGGGCCTGGACACGCTCTGGGTCAGCCACCTCGTCGGGGCCGAGCTGGAGTGGCTGCGCTCGGCGTACGGCGACTTCACGATCCGTCCCCGCATCGGCACCGCCCTGTGGCTCGGCGACCGCTCGGCGCTGCGGGTCACCTCGACGGTGCTCGACGTGCACCGCGTCGAGCGAGGAGACGTCTTCGGCTACCGGGGGCGTACGGCGCCCCGGTCCGGGCAGCTGGTCGTGGTCAGCGGCGGCACCGCGCACGGCATCGGGCTGGAGTCCCCGACGGGGGAGTCGTCGCTCAGGGCGCGCGCGGCCACGCTCGCGCGGGGCGGCCTGGACGCGGCCGGGTTCGTGCGCTCGCCGTTCTCGATCGACGCCAAGCTGCGGCTCTTCGCCGAGCCGCCGCACATGCAGGCCTCGATGCTCTTCGTGCCGGGTGGCACGCGGGTGCCGGAGGTCGGCGAGCAGGTCGAGGTCCGGGTGCGCTACACCACGACGTCCTTCGACCGCATCGTCGTGACCTGATCGCATCCGTCCTGGCCTCTGCGGCGCGCCCGGTCCGGTCGCGGGCGCTCGTCGCCGACCGGGTCGAGCTCCGGCCACCACACGTCGCCGACGACCGTCGCCACGAGCCACAGCGTGCCGACGACGTGCACCCCGATGCCGATCCAGTAGAAGCCGGCCGGTCCGTCGCCGCCGGGGTCGAGCAGGCCGCCGCGCCACCACGAGTGCATCGCGGCGAAGACCACCGCGCACGACTGCCAGACCAGCAGGTCGCGCCACCGCGGCCGCGCCAGCGCAGCAAGCGGGAGGAGCCACAGCGCCTGGTGGGGCTCGAAGGCCGGTCGCAGCAGCACGAAGCCCGCCACCAGCAGCAACGCGGCCTGGCTGGCGCGCGGGGGCGACGGCGCGAGGAGGCAGAGCGCGACGACGCCGGCCACCCAGACCCCGACCAGCGCCCACGACGTGGTCAGCACGGTGTCGTGCGAGATGCCGATCGAGTCGTCCAGCACCGTCCACAGAGTGCCGGAGTCGGGACCGCGGTCGGCCGCGACCGCCCAGGACCGCTGCCACTGGGCGGGACCCGAGACCAGGGCCGGGAGGTTGAGGCAGGCCCAGGCCACGACGGCCGCAGCCACGGCGCGCGGCACCTCGACGAGTCGTGCGGCGCGCGCGCCAGCGAGCGCGAACGCCCCCAGCAGCAGCACGGGCCACACCCCGGCGGCCACCCCGACCCCGACCAGCGCCCCGGCGAGGACCGGACGCCGCCGTGACCAGGCCAGCAGGGCGAGCGCGACCGCACTCACGGCGATCAGGTCCCAGGCGGTCAGCCCGGTGACGACCAGCAGCGGGGCGAGGGCGAAGCCGGCCGCGTCCCACGGACGCCGCCGGTGCACCCGGCTCAGCGCCAGCGTGGTGAGCAGGGCCAGCACGGCGAGCCCGATCGCGTTGGCGGCGACGAAGATCGTCCGCTCGCGACGGATGTCGAGGTCGCGCGGCAGGGTGGCGGCGGGCACGCCGTACCGGTCCTCGAGCGTGGGTCCCCCGGAGACCGCCTGGGTGGCGCGCGCGGCGGCGTAGGTCCACAGCCCGACGAGGGCCGGTTCCTCGAGAACCGCGTGGCGCGACAGCGTCTCCTCCTCGCCCGACCACGGCCAGGCGCCCTCGACGAGGCCGGTGCCGGTGTAGGAGTCGGCGATCTCCGAGCCGCAGACGCGGGCGAACTGCCCGTCGCCGCGCCACTGGGCGGCGACGCACGAGGTCTGGGCGACGAGGCCGAGCGCGAAGCTGAGCGCGGTCAGGCCCAGCAGCACCCGCAGCGGCGTCCACCAGGAGGACCCGCCGCCGGCCTGTCGGGAGCGCGCGCGCGAGCCGACCGGCCCACCGACCGGCTCCGAGAGCGCGCCCACGACGGGGTCGTCGACGGTGGGGTGGACCGGACCGGTCGTCGGGTCGGTCACCGTCGAGCCACCGCCTGGGTCACCAGGCGAAGAGCGTCGTCACGGTCATCGGGCCGGCCGGCGTCGCCGTACGGCGATCGGTGGCGTCGGCAGCGCCCGACGGGGACTGACTGGGCTGCGGCGTCGGCTGCGGGGTGGGGGTCGGGTCCGGGTCGGGGCAGCCCAGCAGCCCGCAGCCGGACGGCGTCTCGCTGGGCACCGGGGTCGGCTCCGGGGTCGGCTCGGGGGTCGGCTCCGGAGTGGGCTCCTTCGTCGGCTCCTCGGTGGGCTCCTTCGTCGGCTCCTCGGTCTCCGGCTGCTTGGTCGGCTTCCTCGTCGGCTGCGGCGGCGGGGTGTAGGACGGGGCGGTGTCCAACCCTCCGGGAGCGTCGCCGTCGACGTAGACGGGCTCGGGGAAGTCCTCGACGTCGAGGCCCTCCATCTCGTAGCGCATCACGGCCGTCCAGGTCTCGGCCGGGAACGCTCCACCGAAGTACGAGGGCAACCAGTCCTGGAGCTGTTCGTTGCCCTTACCGCGGACGTACATCACCGCCGTGGACATCTGCGGGGTGTAGCCGGCGAACCACGCCGAGGACACGACGCTCTCGCCGTCGGCGTCGGTCGCCGTCGCCGTGCCGGTCTTGCCGGCCGCCGGGCGCTCGAGCGCGAGCGCCGCGGTCCCGGAGCCGGCGCGGACGTTCTCCTGCAGGGCGAAGGAGACGTCGGCGGCGATGTCGGCGCTGATCGCCCGGTTGGTCTCCACCTTGTGGTTGTAGAGGACCTCGCCGTCCGCGTCGGTGACCTTCTCGATCACGTAGGGCTCGGCCTCCACCCCGTCGTTGGCCAGGGTGGCGTAGCCGTTGGCCATGTTGATCGGGCTGACGGTCTGGGAGCCGAGCGCGACGCCGATGTTGGGCAGCAGGCCCGGGGAGGAGTCCGGGAACCCCGGCTGCTTGCCGGGCTTGCGGGGCGGGATGCCCATCTTGTTGGCCATCTTGATGATGGCCTGCGGTCCGTCGTCCATCTTCAGCGTCATGTCGACGAACGCGGTGTTGGCCGACTTCTCGGTCGCGAAGATCATGTCGATCGCCGAGCCCCAGTCCGCGTCGCCCTGGTTCTCGACCTCGGTCCCGTCCGGCAGCTCGTAGGGCGAGTTGCCCTCGAAGGTGTCGCGCAGCGAGAAGCCCTGGTCGATCGCGGCGGCGAGGGCGAAGGCCTTGAACGTCGACCCGGCCTGGCCGCCCGAGACGGCCCAGTTGATCTGCGAGTCCAGGTAGTCCTGGCCGGCGTAGAAGCCGCGCACCGCACCCGTGCCGGGCTCGACGCTGGCGACGCCGATGTGCAGCTCCTTGTCGCCGAACCCCTCGGGCTTGGCGTCCAGCACGCCCTGCTGGGCGGCATCCATCGCCTTCTGCGAGAACGTCGTGGTCACCCGCAGCCCGCCGCCGTCGATCTCGTTGGCGGTGAACGGCTGTCCGGTGGCCTTGTTGGTCAGGCCCTGCAGCGACTGCTTCACCATCGTGAGCATGTGGCCCTTCTGGCCGCCGTAGCTGCTCTCGGCCTCCTGCTCGGGCATCTTCGGCAGGCGCTTGCCGGCCTTGGCGGCCTGGGCCTCGGAGATGTCGCCGACCTCGAGCATGGACCCGATCACGTAGGCGTAGCGGTCCTTGAGCCGCTGCTTGGCGTCCTTGCCGTTGGCCGGGTCCAGACCCGACGGGTTGTTGAGCACGCTCGCCAGGACGGCGGACTGACGCAGGTTGAGGTCGGCGGCACTGGTGCCGAAGAAGGCGTTGGCCGCGGCCTCGGCGCCGTACGCCCCGCGACCGAAGTAGATGGTGTTCAGGTAGCCCTGGAGGACCTCCTGCTTGCTCTGCTCGCGCTGCACCTTGAGGGAGAGGATCGCTTCCTTGATCTTGCGCGTGTAGGAGCGCTCCTGGGTGAGGTACAGGATCTTGACGTACTGCTGGGTGATCGTCGAGGCGCCCTGCTGGGAGTTGCCGCTGGCGTTGCTGAACGCCGCGCGCAGGATCCCCTTGGGGTCGATCCCGGAGTCGGTGTAGAAGGTGCGGTTCTCGGCCGCGACGACCGCGTCCTTGAGGTGCTCCGACATCTCGTCGAGACTGACGATCTCGCGCTCCTGCTCGGCGAAGCTGCCGAGCTCGCTCTCGCCGTCCTCGTAGTAGACGAAGCTGGTCTCGGTGAGGAAGGCGTCGTTGGGCTGGGGGATGTCGATCGTCTTGTAGAGGTAGAGGAAGCCGCCGACCGCGAGCAGGGCGAGCACCAGGCCGGTGACGGTCACGTAGGTGACCCCCCGCACGAGCCACTGCTTCCAGGTCCGGCGCGGTCGGTTGCGGAAGGTCAGCCGCTCCGACCAGCTGCGGCGGGCGCCGTCGGCGCCGATCGACGACCGGGTCCCGAAGCCCCAGCTGCGTCGCGAGCCCGACGCCTGCGTCTTGCTCGACGCGGGGGTCGGCGCCTTGCGCTTGCCAGCCACGTTCACCTCGGGGTCCGTCGTCGGGACGCAGCCGGGCCGGGGGGCCACCGCTGCGGGGCGCCCAGCGGTGGGCGCGCTGGTGCGATCGTACGGCGCGCCGGTGACGGGTCCCAATGCGTGCAGCAGACCCGGGTGACCGGGACGTGTGCACGACACGTCCAACGAATACGTCGTAACTTTCTAGTTCGCGGATATATCGCTACGATATGTCGCATGGCACGCCGCGCAGAGACCATCGAGCTCGCAGTCCTCGGACTGCTGCACGAGGGACCCATGCACGGCTACGAGCTGCGCAAGCGGCTCAACCTCATGCTCGGGTGGGGTCGAGTGCTGTCGTACGGCTCGCTGTACCCGACGTTGAAGAAGATGCTGCGCGGCGCCCTCATCGAGGAGGCCACCACGACCCTGACCCCGGTCTCGCGTCGTCCGCGCATCGTCTACCAGGTGACCGACGCCGGCACGGCCGAGTTCGAGCGGCTGATGTCCGAGGTCGGACCCACCGCCTGGGAGGACGACAACTTCGGCATCCGCTTCGCGTTCTTCGGTCGCACCGACATGGAGATCCGGCTGCGGGTGCTCGAGGGGCGTCGTACCCGTCTGCAGGAGCGGCTGGACCGGATCCAGTCGCAGCTCTCGATGACCGAGCAGGAGGTCGACCGGTACTCCGCCGAGCTCCAGCGCCACGGTGTCGAGTCGGCCGAGCGCGAGGTCCAGTGGCTCTCGGACCTGATCAACGCCGAGCGCAGCCAGCAGGCCAACCCCCCGGCGCAGCCCCAGAACTGACAGCACCACCCGTTCACCAGCACTGACCACAGCACTCATCAGCAGGAACAGGAAGGAAACCCCCATGGGTTCGGTACGAGTAGCAATCGTGGGAGTCGGCAACTGCGCGACCTCCCTGATCCAGGGCGTCGAGTACTACAAGGACGCCGACCCGACCACCACGGTGCCGGGCCTCATGCACGTGCTGTTCGGTGACTACCACGTGCGCGACGTCGAGTTCGTCGCCGCGTTCGACGTCGACGACAAGAAGGTCGGCAAGGACCTCTCCGAGGCGATCAACGCCTCCGAGAACAACACGATCAAGATCACCGAGGTCCCGACCCTGGGCATCGACGTGCAGCGCGGCCCCACCCTCGACGGCCTCGGCAAGTACTACCGCCAGACCATCGAGGAGTCGGCCGTCGAGCCGGTCGACGTGGTCCAGGCGCTCAAGGACGCCGAGGTCGACGTGATGGTGTCCTACCTCCCGGTGGGCTCCGAGGAGGCCGACAAGTTCTACGCCCAGTGCGCCATCGACGCCGGCGTGGGCTTCGTCAACGCCCTGCCCGTCTTCATCGCCTCCGACCCGGTGTGGGCCAAGAAGTTCACCGACGCCGGTGTGCCGATCGTCGGCGACGACATCAAGAGCCAGGTCGGCGCGACCATCACCCACCGCGTGATGGCCAAGCTGTTCGAGGACCGCGGCGTCGCCCTGGACCGCACCTACCAGCTCAACGTCGGCGGCAACATGGACTTCAAGAACATGCTCGAGCGCGAGCGNCTGGAGTCCAAGAAGNNCTCCAAGACCCAGGCCGTNACNTCNAACCTNNNNGGCGAGCTGGCCNNCAAGNTCNACNNNCGCAACGTCCACATCGGNCCNTCNGACNACGTNGNGTGGCTCGACGACCGCAAGTGGGCCTACGTCCGCCTCGAGGGNCGCGCGTTCGGNGACGNCCCGCTCAACCTCGAGTACAAGCTCGAGGTCTGGGACTCCCCCAACTCGGCCGGCATCATCATCGACGCCCTGCGCGCCTGCAAGATCGCCAAGGACCGCGGCATCGGCGGACCGATCATCTCGGCCTCGTCCTACCTGATGAAGTCGCCCCCGGTCCAGATCGAGGACACCGAGGGCCGTCGCCGCGTGGAGGCCTTCATCAAGGGCGAGGAGTAGGCGCGAGAACGAGCGCCTGCTCGCCCCGCACGTGAGACCGNCCCCGTCGCCCCGCTGGGCGGCGGGGTCGGTCCGTTCTCGGGAGAGACTGTCGCGACGTCACCCTCGCGCCGCTACGGCAGGCTTTCTCCGGCTCGCCGTGTCACTTCTCCACGATCGTGGGGCTACGGCACTCAGGGGGGCCGGTCTCGGCGGAGCAGCCGGCTGCTCCGCCGTCAGGGCAGGTCGACGACGACCAGCGCGTGGTTGTCCGGCTCGCCGGCTGCTCGTACGGCGTCACGCACGCTCGCGGCCACGTCNCCGGGTGGCGCGTCGNCCACGAGCAGTCCCGTGAGCNCCGCGGCGTCGACGACCGCGTGCACGCCGTCACTGGTCAGGACCAGGCGGTCCCCGGGTTCGACCGCGTGCACGGCGAGGTCGGGCGCGGAGGAGGCGCCGACGGCGATCGCCCGGTTGAGGATCNCCCGACGGTCGTCGGCCCGCGCCTCGTCGGGCGTGAGCCGCCCCTCGTCGACGAGGGTCTGGACCACGCTGTGGTCGCGGGTCAGCCGCTCGAGCCGGCCCTCGCGGACCCGGTAGGCGCGGGTGTCGCCGACGTGGGCGATCACGACCTGGCCGTCCCGCACCACCAGGGCCGTCAGGGTGGTCGCGGCGTCCGGGTGGTCGGCGTACTGCTCGGTGACCAGGGCCGCGGCCCGGGCGACCGCAGCATCGAGGGCCCGCACCGGGTCGTCCTCGCCGGCCCCGCCCAGGGCTGCCACCACGCCGACCACGTCGCGCGCCAGGTCGCGGGGGCACCCGCCGACCCCGTCGGCCACCGCGTAGACCCCGTCGGTCACCAGGATCGCGTCCTGCTGGTCCGCACGGCAGCCCTGCTCGAGGTACGACGCCGTGTCGGCCGCCTGCTGGGTGCTGCTCATCTTCGTCTCCTTGTCATCGAGGTCGTCGAGCTCGGACACGAGGGTGGCGACGAGGGACCGGGCCGAGGCCGCGTCGGCCTCCACCTGGCGCCAGTACGACGTGAGCTCGGCCGCCGCGGCACGACCCGAGCGGGACGCCAGGTCGGCGACCACCCTGATCCGGGCCAGCGGCATGCCGGCCAGGCGCAGCCGAGCCACCAGGCGTGCCCGGTTCAGCTGCTCGGGCGCGTAGCGGCGGTACCCGCTGGANGGGTCCACCGCGACCGGGACCAGCAGTCCCATCTCGTCGTAGAGCCGCAGCGCCTTGGCGCTCAGTCCGCTCGCCTGCGCGAACTCGCCGATGCTCACGTGCGTCACCGCGTCATCATCCCCTCGTGGTCCGTCCCGGTGACCGTTCACCGGGCACCGCCACCGTGTGCCTTCCCGCCGGGTGAAGGTCAAGGCCCGGCTCGAAGGACACCCCGTGCGGTGTCCCGGAAGCCGGAAAGATGTCGGGTTCGCGGCATTTCCTCATGAAGATCTCGTGAAAGCCGTAGCGCAGCGCCACCACCTGTCGTTGAGTGACCGATCAGACCCCTGTCACCCCGACCCTCTCGAGGACCACTTCCATGCTGCCTGCTCGACGCACGGCTCACTCCCTCCCCCGGCGGATCGCCACCAGCACGGCGTTGCTCACCGCCCTGGCCACGATCCCGGTCCTCGGCGCGACCGCGGTCCCCGCCGACGCTCGCACCGCACCCGGCTCGGCCGTCACTGCTCCCTCGATCGACACTGAGGTCGGCGAGCACGACCTCAGCGTCGACTTCGACGAGGCGGCCTCGTCGGTGCGCAGCGGCGTCTCCTTCGAGGTCAGCGGCACCGTCCGCCGAGCCTCCGACGTGCTCGCCGCAGCCCGCCAGAGCCTGCCGACGGCACCGGTGGCCGGTGTGGCCGCGTCGTTCACCCTCGCGCTCGTCGCCCCCGACGGCACCGTCCTCGCCACGCAGGACGTCGTGACGGACGACGACGGCGCGTTCCGCACCACCGTGCCCGGCGCCGCCACTCGCGACCTGGACGACTCGGCTGCCCTCACCCTGGGTCTGCGTGCCATCCGGGCGAGCGACATCGACGGGCGCACGACGGCCGACGCCGGGGCCGCCCCGGTCCTGCTGGCCTCCGCCGGCGGGCTCGACCTGACCAACAGCTTCGTCTCCTCGGTCGGGTGGGTGAAGCCCGGTGAGACCTACCCGTCCACGATCACCGTCAGCAACCCGGCGGCCACGCCCGTGGCCGGGGCCGTCGTCGACGTCAGCGTCCCGACCGGCACGACGTTCGAGAGCGCCAAGCCGAGCGCCGGCACCCGGACGATCAGCGCGACGGAGGTCGTGTGGACGATCCCGTCGGTCCCGGCAGCCACCGCGGACGGTCCCGGCGTCGTCAGCCTGGTCCTCGAGAACACCGCGGCACTGGCCTCCCAGGAGCCCACCATCGTGTGGCGCGACCTCTCCACCACCGCGACCCTGACCGTCGGTACCGAGACCAGCGACGCCACCGCGCACGGCCCCAAGGTGATCCCGCCCAGCGAGACCTACGAGACCGCCAGGTACGGCGACCGTCCGTTCCCGATCGTGCCGGTCCAGTACACCGACCGCACCTACGTCGAGGGCCACACCGGCGAGACCCTCGCCGAGAAGATCAACAGCCCGGACGTCGCGGGCTCGACGTTCAACCTCTTCCAGGAGATGTCCCTGGGCCAGCTCTACCCCAACGGCACCGTGCCGTCGGCCGGCCTGGCCACCGCCGACTTCGACTACGAGCCCGGCTTCGACCTCACCCAGACGGTCCCGGGTCAGACCTGCACCGGCACCACCTTCTCCGACCTGCCCTTCGACGTCTCGGGCACGGCGCTGTACCCCGAGCGGGTCACCGACGGGGTCTACAACCTGCCCGGCCAGACCCAGTACTACGGCGCCGACGCCAACGGCTCCGCGGTCATCGGCTCCCTCGCCGGGATCGGCGCCCTGCAGAACATCGACTCCGGCTGCGGACCGACCGGCAAGCTCGTGCGTGACGCGGCCGCGCTGGCCGACCCCGAGATCGACTACTCCGACTTCGACACCGACAAGGACGGGCTGGTCGACTTCTTCATGGTGGTCTACGCCGGCTGCGGCGGCAACGGCGCCTCGCAGCTCGGTGCCTGCAGCGACGCCGACAGCGACCTGCTGCCCTATGACAACATCTGGCCGCACTCGTCCTCGCTGGAGGGCTCCTACAGCGACCCCGTCACCGGCCTGAGCGGCTACGTCACCGACGACCAGCTCAAGGACCTCGAGGGCAACCCGCTCTGGTTCACCGACACGACGTACTCGACCAAGACCACCGAGGACCTCGGTGAGGCCCTGAAGGTGTTCGTCCGCGTCGGGCCCTACAACGTCAACCCCGAGACCGCGATCGACAAGGCCTCGGTCATCTCCCACGAGTACGGCCACTCCCTCGGCCTGCCGGACTTCTACAGCCTCGGTGGCCGCGAGACGTACGGCGACTGGAACCTGATGGCCACCGACAAGTCGCAGAACATGGACGCCTTCTCGCGCCAGGAGCTCGGCTGGGTCGTGCCGCAGGTGCTCGTGCCCGGCCAGACCGAGGTCACCGGCTTCCAGCACTCCAAGGTCGACACCGGGTCGATCACGTGGGCCACGCCCGACGGTGAGCCCTACACGCTCACCGACGGTGCCGACGGCATCGTGCACAACTCCGAGATGTACGTCGCGAAGCTCCCCGGCCGCACACTGCTCGACACCGAGGCGTTCGAGAGCGGCGACGGCGCCACCGCCGACCACCTGTGGTGGTCCGGCTCGGGCAACGACTTCGGCTGCGTTCCCAGCGGGGGCCGCAACCTCGACATCGCGATCCCCGGCCTGGCCGACCTCGACCCCGGCACGCCCGTCACCCTGTCGTTCAAGTCCCGGTGGAACATCGAGTGGGACTACGACTACGGCTTCGTGCTCACCACGACCGACGGCGGGTCCACCTACACCTCGCACGAGTCGGAGGAGGGCTACACCACCTCCGCCACCGGCATCCCGGTCGGCAACCCCAACCAGGTCGGCTGCCTGTCGACCTACGACAACGGCCTCACCGGCTCCTCCGGCTCCTACGCCGCCGGCACCGCGGACCTCGACCGCCTCCTGGGCGAGCAGCCCGACCCGGTCTTCCTGGCCGACTCCTACGACATCAGCGACCTCGCCGGCGCCGAGCAGGGCGCGCTGCGCTTCTCCTACGCCACCGACCCGGGGCTGGCGCTGCCCGGCTGGTTCATCGACGACGTCGCGGTGACCGCGACCGTCGACGGCACCGACAAGGTGCTCTTCGAGACCGACTTCGAGGAGAGCGGCGAGCCGGGCGACGAGCGGATCTTCAACGGCGGCTGCAAGGAGGACCTCTCCACGGCCAGTCGCTGCACCCTGGGCTGGAAGTACCTGCAGGCCGGCGCCGCCTCGCCGCAGGACCACGCCTACTACCTGGAGATGCGCGACCGCTCGGGCTTCGACTTCGACGGCAAGGGCGAGATCGACCGTGACCCGATCGGCTTCGAGGCCGGGCTCTCGCTCGTCTACACCGACGAGGCGCACGGCTACGGCAACGCCGGCACCGACGACCCGCCGGCCCAGTCGCCGCTGGACGCGACGCCGACGGCAGGATCCTCGAGCCCGGACCTCGACGACGCCGCCTTCACCGCGGCCGACGGCCGCTCGACGTTCTCCGACGCCGCCGACGACCCGCACGTCGACAACTACGCCGACCCGTCGAGCCCGTCGGGTGACTGGACCTTCGACTACGACTGCCTCGACTTCACCGTGACGTCGATGTCCGGGCAGGACGCGGCACCGGAGGGCAACCTGACCGGCGACGTGCTCTTCGACCTCGGCGAGGGCTGCAGCGACTTCGACTACGGCTACGTCGACGAGGAGCCGCTGCCCACCAACCTCGCCCCGACCGCGGTGGCCTCGGCCGACCCGACGAGCGCGCAGACCGGCGAGGCGATCGCCTTCTCCGGCCTCGGCAGCTCCGACGACACCGACGCGGTGGCGGACCTGGACTTCAGCTGGGACTTCGGGGACGGCGGCAGCACCAAGGACGCCACCGGCGCGACCGTGTCGCGCAGCTACCTCGAGGCCGGCGAGTACGACGTGACCCTCACGGTCACCGACACCCGGGGCCTGCAGGACACCGACTCCGTGACGGTGACGATCACGGGCGAGACCGTCGAGAACACCGCCCCCCCCGCCGAGGCGGCCGCCGAGCCGTCCACCGTCGGGGTGGGTGAGACGGTCGCGCTCAGCGCCGCCGGGTCCACCGATGCCGAGACGCCCGACGGACTCACCTACGCCTGGGACTTCGGCGACGGCGGCCCGACGACGGACGGCACGGGACGCGAGGTGACCACGACGTACTCCGAGGCGGGCGAGTACACCGCGACGGTCACGGTCACCGACCCCGAGGGGCTCTCGGACTCCGCGTCGGCGACCGTCACGGTCACCGCGGCCGAGACCCCGGTCGACACCACGGACCCGACCGCGGTGGCCAAGGTGTCGCCGCGCAAGGTCTTCGTCAAGCGCCAGGTCTCGCTGGACGCGAGCGGCAGCAGCGACGACGTCACCGACTCCGACGACCTCACCTACGAGTGGTCCCGGGGCGACGGCGGCGCGACGGTGGATGCGACCGGCCGGCAGGCGACGGTGAAGTTCCGCAAGCCGGGTCGCTACTCGGTGCGCCTGACGGTGACCGACGAGGCCGGCAACAGCGCGTCCACGTCGAAGCGGGTCCGCGTGCTGCGCTACGTCGCCTGTCGGAGCAGGTCCGTGGAGCGCCAGGGCTCCTGGAAGGTCCGCAAGGACGCGTCCGTGCCGCGCGGGAGCTACTGCGACACCAGTGGGAAGGGCAAGCGTCGCAGCGTCATCACCTACTCCTTCACGGGCCAGAAGCTGCAGATCCTCCAGGGCAAGGCCAGCAGTGGTGGGTTCGCCAAGGTGATCGTGGACGGGAAGAAGAGGAAGCAGCTCAACTTCCGCTCGAAGGACGGCACCGACGACATCGCGTTCGACAAGGTGCGCACCTACGGCAAGCTCGGCCGCGGCACCCACACGGTGCGCGTGGTCATGAAGAAGACGAGGTCGTCGCGCAACGACGGTTTCCTCGCCGGGTTCGTCGTGCGGCGCTGAGGGGTCAGCGGCGCACGATCGTCGCCCGCTGAGGGGTCAGCGGGCGACAACCGGTGCCCCACTGAGGGGTCAGTGAGGCACCGCGGCGGCGTCCTTGGGGGGATGCCGCCACACACGAGGCCCTCGGCCGGAGCAGACGCTTTGCTCCGGCCGGGGGCACTCCCCTGTCTACCCCGAGTCCGACCGCGGAAACGTGCCCTGCGAAGCGGCGCCACCGCCTCCGGGGCGTGGCCGCTGGTGAGCGGCGCGCGGTCGGCTACGACCCGGACGAGGCCTGGCGCTCGGCCCACCACGCGCGCAGCGCGGCCTCGGCCGCGTCGTGCTCCAGCGGGCCCTGGTCGAGCCGGACCTCGAGGAGGTAGGCGTAGGCCTGACCCACCTCGCGCCCCGGGGCCAGGTCGAGGATCTCCATGATCTGGTTGCCGTCGAGGTCGGGACGGATCGAGGCCAGCTCCTCGGCCTCGGACAGGTCGGCGATCCTGGTCTCGAGGTCGTCGTAGGTGCGCCGCAACCGCTCGGCCTTGCGCTGGTTGCGCGTGGTGCAGTCGGCCCGGGTCAGCACGTGCAGACGAGCGAGCTGGGCGCCGGCGTCGCGGACGTAGCGCCGTACGGCGGAGTCGGTCCACTCCCCCGAGCCGTAGCCGTGGAAGCGCAGGTGCAGCTCGACCAGTCGGCAGACCGCCTCGGTCTCCTCGCGCGAGAAGCGCAGCGCCTTCATCCGCTTGGCGGTGATCTTGGCCCCCACCACGTCGTGGTGGTGGAAGGTGACCGTGCCGTCGGCGACGAAGCGGCGCGTCTTCGGCTTGCCGACGTCGTGCATCAGCGCGGCGAAGCGAGCCACGAAGTCGGGTCCACCGCCCGGGAGACGTGGCTCGAGGTCGATCGCCTGCTCCAGGACGGTGAGGGTGTGCTCGTAGACGTCCTTGTGCCGGTGGTGCTCGTCGCGCTCCAGGCGCAGCGCCGGCAGCTCGGGCAGGACGAGGTCGGCCAGCCCCGTCTCCACGAGCAGGGTGAGGCCCAGGCGCGGGTAGGGCGCGCAGATCAGCTTGACCAGCTCGTCGCGCACGCGCTCGGCGGAGATGATGCTGATCCGGTCGGCCATGTCGGTCATCGCCGCGACGACCTCGGGTGCGACGTCGAAGCCGAGCTGGGCTGCGAACCGGGCGGCGCGCAGCATCCGCAGCGGGTCGTCCCCGAAGGAGTCCTCGGGACGACCCGGGGTCCGCAGGACCCGGTGGGCCAGGTCCGCGATGCCACCGAAGGGATCCTCGAACGAGCGGCCGGGCAGGCTCACCGCCATCGCGTTGACGGTGAAGTCGCGGCGACCCAGGTCGCCCGCGAGGTCGTCGCCGAAGGCGACCGTCGGGTTGCGCGAGGCCGGGTCGTAGCTCTCCGAGCGGTACGTCGTCACCTCGACCACCCACTCACCGCGCCGGGCGCCGATGGTCCCGAAGTCGCGGCCCATGTCCCACAGCCCACCGTCGCCCCAGGCCCGCAGCAGCTTCTCGGTCTCCTCCGGCCGCGCCGAGGTGGTGAAGTCCAGGTCGTGGTGCGAGCGCCCGAGCATGGCGTCGCGAACCGGCCCGCCGACCAGGTGCAGCTCGTGGCCGGCCTCGGCGAAGCGCTGACCCAGCTCGTCCAGGACGGGCGCCAGCCGGTCGAGCTCACGCTCCACCCGGACCTGGACCTCGACCATCGAGAGCTCCTCGCCCGGGGCAGGACTGACAGGGGAGGCAGGACGTGAGGACGGGTCGGACACGGCGCGGAGTTTACGGCGCACCGGCGGATACCCTCTCTTCGTGGTCCGTCCCCGTCGATTCCTGCACGCCCTGATCCGGCGTACGGGTCCGGTGACCGCGGGCCTGGCGGTCGGCCTCCCGCTCTCCCTGGGCCTGGTGGGCGCCCCCGCTCAGGCAGCAGGTTCGCCGGTCGGGACGCCCTCGGGCGCGACGGCCGCCGCGCCGGCACCCGACACCGCTCCCCTGCGGGTGCGGATCGCCTCGATGTCCAAGGCCACGCTTCCGGCACGCGGCACCATCACGATCCGGGGCACGGTCACCAACCGGAGCGAGGAGACCTGGACGACGATCAACCTCTACACGTTCATCGGTGACGGGCTGGACCCGATGGGCTCCTCGGCCGAGCTCGCCGAGGCCATGGACGTCCCCTTCGAGGCCCAGGTCGGCGAGCGTGTCATCGACGGCGACCCCGGCCTGGTCGAGACCCTGGAGCCGGGCGAGACCGCGCCGTACGTCGTCACCGTGCCGACCAGCTCCTTCGACTTCGCCGGTGTCGCCGCCCGCAACGACGGCGACACCGCCGGCGTCTACTGGTTCGGCATCCACGCCCTCGGCCAGAGCGCTTCGACCCCCCGCGACGACTTCACCGACGGGCGGGCGCGCACCTTCCTGCCCCTCGTCCCCCGTCGCACCGAGCCCGTCCCCGCCACTCTCGTCGTCCCCCTCGTGCGCGCCGTGCTCTACGACGCCGACGGCTCGCTGGCCGACGAGGACGGGTGGGAGCGGGTGCTGCGACCCGGAGGTCGCCTGCGGGACCTGGTCGACCTCGCGGACCCGGCCGACGAGGCCGGCGTGCCGCTGACCTGGCTGGTCGATCCCGCGCTCCTGGACGCGATCGGGCGGCTCGCCGCCGGCAACGCCCCCCGGTCGCTGGCGCCCACCCGTGCCCGCGACACCGACCCGGCCGCCGAGGCCGTCCCCACCGAGGCCGCCACCACCGATCCGGCGTCCGGCACCGTCGCCCCGGACGACGAGGAGCCGAGCCAGTCGGGGCAGTCGAGCGAGGAGGCGACCGAGGTGACCCCGGCCGTCCGCGCCGCCAGGTCGTGGCTCGACGCCGCCGAGGACGCCTTCACCGGCGCAGAGGTGCTCACGCTCCCGTACGGCAACCTCGACGTGGGGGCGGCGCTCGGCGCCAACCCCGCGCTCCTCGACCTGGCCCGCTCGCAGCGCAGCGCCGTCCTGGAGGCCCTGGGCGTCGAGGGACGCCCCACGCTGGCCTCCCCGGACGGCTACGTCGACGTGGCCGAGGTGGGTGCCGCGCGGCCCGGGGATGCGCTGCTCGTCAGCGACCGCTACCTCCAGGACCCTGCACCGGGCGTGGTCCGCCTCGACGGCCACGAGCTGGTCGTCACCTCCGAGGGCGCCGCCCAGGGCAGCCCCGGACCGGGACGCTCGCTGACGGTCGTCGGGCTGCGTCAGAGGCTCCTCGCCGAGGCGGCCGTGCGCGCGCGACCCGTCCGGGAGCCCGGCAGCCCCCTCTCGCCGGCCGGCCAGCCCCTGACCGTCGTCCTGCCCACCGAGTGGGACCTCGGCACGGCCGACGAGTTCTTCGACGGGCTCGAGCCGTCGTGGATCTCCTTCACGGGGTTGAGCTCGGCCACGAGCAGCGCCACCACCGGAGTGATCTCGTCGGCGGACCTCCTCGAGCCGGAGGCCGCGAAGCGACGCCTCCAGCCGGAGACCTTCGCCGCCGTCCGCGCGCTGATCGACAGCGGCGACACCCTCCAGCGGGTGCTGGTCGACAACGCGACGGTCGGTGCCCGGGTGACGGAGGAGGCCCTCAGCGGGATCTCCTACTCGCTGCGCGGTCGGCAGAGGGTCGCCCGGACGGCGCTCTCGCTGGCGCGCGGGTGGCTCGACGCACGGTTGAGCGGTGTCGAGATCACCGCCTCGTCGGGGGTCACGCTCTCGGGCGACTCGGGCACGTTCGTGGTGACCCTGAGCAACACCCTGGACGAGCGGGTCGCGGTCAGCATCGTGGCCCGCACCGACCCCGGCCTGGTCGTGGAGCCGGTCGACGCACTCGAGCTCGGCCCGAACAGCCGCACCAGCGTCCTGCTCAACGCGACGACCACCACCAGTCGGGTCCACAACGTGACCCTGATGGTGACCGACGTGGACGGCGCCCCGATCGGCGCCACCGACCAGCTGCCGATCCGGTCGGTGCTGGTCAGCGACGTCATCTGGGTGATCATCGGCGTGGGCGTCGGCACGCTCTTCCTGGCCATCGCCCTCCGGCTGCGGCGACGCATCCTGCGGTCCCGGCGCGCATGAACCGTCCTCCAGGACCGCCCGACCCGGCGACCCCCAGCACCCCCGACACCCCCGGAACCCCCGACGGCCCGGGCAGCTCAGGGGCCGACCGCGAGCAGTCGAGCGTGCTCTCCTCCAGCGCGGTGATGGCCGCCGGCACGCTGGTGTCACGGCTGAGCGGGTTCGTCCGCTCGGCCCTGCTGGCCGCGGCCCTCGGCCTCAGCCTGCACGCCGACATCTTCACGATCGCCAACACGATCCCCAACATGCTCTACATCCTCCTGGCCGGCGGGGTCTTCAACGCGGTCCTGGTCCCCCAGCTCGTGCGGGCGATGCGCAACGACCCGGACGGCGGCGAGGGCTACACCAGCCGGATCGTCACCCTCGCGGGGCTGTTCCTCCTCGCGGTCACCATCGCCCTGGTCGCCTTCGCGCCGACCGTGATGTCGCTCTACCTCGACAACGACTTCGACGACCCGGCGCTGGCCGAGCAGCTCGACTCGGTGATCGCCTTCGCGCGGCTGTGCCTTCCCCAGGTGTTCTTCTACGGGATGTTCGTCCTGGTCGGACAGATCCTGAACTCCCGCGGCGTCTTCGGGCCGATGATGTGGGCACCGATCGCCAACAACGTGATCTCGGTGGCGACCCTCGGGCTCTACCTCGTGGCGTTCGGCCCGGCCAGCGGGCCCGAGCTGGAGGCCGGCTACACCGGCACCCAGGAGCTCGTCCTGGGCTTGGGCTCGACCCTGGGGATCGCTGCCCAGCTGGCGATCCTGGTGCCGTACCTCAAGCGGGCCGGCTTCACGTTCCGTCCCCGGTTCGACTTCCGCGACGCCGGTCTCGGCCAGACCTTCCGGCTGGGCCTGTGGACGGTGCTGTTCGTCATCGTCAACCAGATCGCCTACACCGTCGTGGTGCGTCTCGCCTCCGGCGGCGCCGCGGCGGGCGGGGACGGCACCGGCTACACGGTCTACTCCTCGGCGTTCCTGATCGTGATGGTCCCGCACTCGATCATCACCGTGTCGCTGGCGACCGCCATCCTGCCGCGGCTCTCGGCCCGCGCCGCCGACGGCGACCTCCGGGGCCTGGGCACGACGCTCGCGGCATCGCTGCGCACCGCCCTGGCGGTCGTGGTGCCGGTGGCCGCGCTGCTCCCGCTGGTCGCCCTCGACGCGGCGCACGTGATCTGGGGGTACGGCGCCGCGTCCGACGGCTACGAGCGGTACGCGCCGTCCTTGGCCCTCTTCGCACCCGGCCTGGTCTTCTTCACCGTCCACTACCTGATGCTGCGCGGGTTCTACGCCCTCGAGCAGACCCGCACGGTCTTCCTCGTCCAGTGCGCCGTGGCCACCGTCAACGTCACGGCGGCGCTGCTGCTGGTCCGGCAGGTCAGCGCCGAGGGGACCACCCCTGCTCTGGTCGTCGCCTATGCGTTCTCCTACGCCGCCGGTGCGGTGATCTCCTACTCGGTGCTCTCGCGACGCCTGGGCGACCTCGGCGGACGTCGTACCCTGCGCTTCCTGGCGCGCCTGCTGTGCGTGGTGGTGCTGTCCACCGGGGCGAGCGCGCTGGTCGCCTTCGGCTTCGGTGCCTGGGACAGCGACTCGTCCTGGGGCGCCTCGCTGGCCCGCGCCGCGCTGGTGACCGTCTTCGACGTCGTCGCGTTCGTCGGCCTCGCCCGGGCGTTCCGGATCGGCGAGGTGACCTCGGTGATCTCGCAGGTCTCAGGACGTCTGTCGTCCAGACGCGGGGCGTGACGGCGTCCTACGATGGTCGCGGAGCGCATCGCCCCTGATCCGACCGAGCGAGGAGGGAGTCTGGTGCCGCACGCGACCCGGCCCGGGGACGTCCTCGCCGACCGCTACCGGCTCGTGGACCTCCTCAGCGAGAGCGGCGAGGGACGCTTCTGGCGTGCGCACGACCGGATGCTGGAGCGTCACGTGGCCATCCACGTGATCCGGGCCGACGACCCTCGGGCCGAGGCCCTGATGGCGGCCGCCCGCCGGTCCGCCACCGTGCTGGACCCGCGCATCCTGCGCGTCCTCGACGCCGACGTCACCGACAAGGTCTGCTACGTCGTCAACGAGTGGGGCTGGGGCACGTCCCTCGACATCGTCGCCGCCGGGACCGGCCCCCTCGGTCCACGACGCTCGGCCTGGCTGGTCGCCGAGGTCGCCGACGCCATCGCCACCGCCCACCGCGCCGGAGTCGCGCACGGGCGCCTCAACCCGGAGAACGTCCTCATCGACCGCACCGGGGGGGTGCGGATCATCGGGCTGTGCGTCGACGCCGCCCTGCACGGCGTCCCCGACATCGACGTGCGCGACGACCTGACCGACCTCGCCGGTGTCCTCTACTGCGCCCTCACCGCACGGTGGGGCGGCCAGTCGGGCTCGATCGTGACCCCGGCACCGCGCGACCACGGCGAGGTGCTGCGCCCGCGCCGGGTCCGCGCCGGGATCCCCCGGCCCCTGGACACCCTGTGCGAGGAGCTCCTGCACTCCCACCCCCACGCCCGGCACCGCGAGCCGGTCGGCATCCCCACCGATGCTCGCGGCATCGCCGACTACCTGGCCGACTTCGTGGGCGACCCCACCGGGATGGCGCACGCGCTGCTCTCGAGCACCCCGCCGGTCCTGCCCGACGAGGAGCTGGTCGTGCTCCCTCAGGTGCCCGAGCTCACCCCGCACGAGACCGCGCGAACGGCCACCCCGTCGGGCGGCACCTCCCCCGACCCGGGCCGCACCGACGACAGCCACGACACCGACGACACGGACGACACCGACGGCGGCACCGGCGGCGGGAGCGGCGGGGACGCCGAGCTCCCCACCGAGGCCGGCATGCCGATCTTCGGTCCCGACGGCGACGACGTCTCCTGGCTCGAGCGGCGCAGCACCCCGGCTCCACCACCGCCACCGTTCGAGTCCCCGCCGGAGCGTCCGCTCTTCGCCCCCGAGCCCGCCGACGGCTCGCCGGCGCGCCAGGCCCGGGCCGGGACCGCGCCGCCCACCCCGACCAGTCCGGTCGCCAGCAGCCCACGCCAGCGCGACGGCTACTGGCCGTGGGACACCAACACCGGCACCGGCCTGGGGTCCGGGCTGGTCGACGGACGCGGCCTCAGCAGCAGCACCATCCTCCCGGTGGTCGAGGACGACCGGGTCCCGGGCCGTTCGTGGTTCCGCCTCGGCGCGATCCTGTCGGTCGTCGTGCTGCTGGTCGTGGCCGTGCTGGTGGCCATCAGCCTCGGCCAGGGCCCATCCGGGACCGACGACCCGGACGAGGCCGACGAGGCGACCGCACCGCCCCGGGTCGCGTCGGCGCCGGTGGCCGGGGTGACCGCGACTGCCTTCGACCCCCTCGGGACCGACGGGTTCGAGAACGACGACCAGGCCGGGAACGCCGTGGACGGCGACGCCGACACCTCCTGGGCGACCCAGAGCTACAACGACCAGCTCGGCCCTCCCCCCGGGCTCAAGACGGGGGTCGGTCTCGCCCTGGACCTCGGCGGGGAGCGCGCCGTCACGGGCATCGACCTGGCCCTGCTCGGGTCCCCCACCGTCGTCTCGCTGTACCTCACCGACTCGCCCCCCGACAGCGTCGCAGACCTCGAGCCGGCTGCCTCCGGTCGTGCCAAGCGACCCCAGAAGCGGCTGCGCCTGGACGAGCCGGTCGCAGCGTCGTACGCCGTGGTGTGGCTGACCGAGCTGCCGGCCGACGGATCGCTCTTCCGCGGACGCATCGCCGAGGTCGTCGTCCAGGCTGCCGCCGCACCATGAGCGGGACCCCACGCGGCGTGTCCGGGGGCTCGGACGAGCCGCGGACGGACGCCGACCTGCTGGCAGCGCACGTGGCCGGGGATCGCGAGGCGTTCGGCGAGCTCTTCACCCGTCACCGGGACCGGCTGTGGGCCGTGGCCCTGCGCACGATGGGCAACCCCGAGGACGCGGCCGACGGGCTCCAGGACGGGATGGTGGCCGCCTACCGTCGGGCTGCCTCGTTCCGCGGGGAGGCCCAGGTCACGACCTGGCTCCACCGCGTGGTCGTCAATGCCTGCCTGGACCGCCTGCGCGCCCTCAAGGTCCGCCGGGCCGAGCCGTTGCCCGATGACCTGGAGGAGTACGGCGGGCGGGGCTCGCTCGCCTCCGCGGCCGGCACCGTCGATCCGGCCGAGGAGAGTCTGGCCGCCGAGCGCAGCCGCCAGGTGGCGCGGGCTCTCGCCACCCTTCCCCCCGAGCAGCGTGCTGCGCTCGTCCTCGTCGACATGGAGGGCTACCCGGTCGCCGAGGCCGCTGCGATGCTGGGATGCGCCGCGGGCACGATCAAGTCGCGCTGCTCGCGAGGGCGACGCCGGCTCGCCGTGCTGCTGGCCGACCTGATCGACGATCCGGGCACCGAGCGGGATCCCGCGACCGCCCGGGGGAACCAGGAGCCGCCCCGCTCCGTCCCATCCCCGAACCCACCGCGCGGCCCGCCGGAGGCGTAGTCGTGCAACCCGGCACCCCGTGGCGGTGCGATCCGACCGCCTGGTCCGGCCCCGCCCGTACCACCCCACGATGTAGTTGAGATGGTGACGACCTGATGTCCGACCACGACCCCGAGGTGACCCCCGAGCAGGAGGCGCGTGTGCGCCGGCTGCTCGAGCAGTCGCGCCACGGTGATCCCGTGCCGGTCGATGTCGCGGCCCGGCTCGACCGGGTGCTCGAGCAGCTGGCCGCCGAGGGCCCCGACCCGGTCGGCCACGGGGTGCGGGACCTCGCTACTCGCCGTCGTCGTCGGGTCACCGGGCTCCTCGCCGCCGCCGCGGCGGTCGTGGTCGTCGGCGTCGGCATCGGTCAGGTCCGCGACGGCGCCCGGTCCGAGTCCGACTCCGCCACCGCGAGCAGCGCCCGGGACGAGGGACCGGAGTCGGCCGACGCCGGTGGCGCGGCCGGGAGCTCCGACGGAGGCGACACCTCCGCCCAGGGGGGAGCCGACCAGGAGCTGCTCAACGACTCGAGTCCAGCGGCGCCGGATGCGCCGGTCGCGCCCCCTGCGGGGTCCGAGAGCCGCTACTCCGGCCGTCTGCTTCCTCCCGTGCGGCTCAGCGAGGACCGTTTCGCCAAGCAGGCCGTCCGGTTCCGGTACCGACGCGGCGTTCCGTCGCTGGCACGGTCGGTGATCCCCGGGGAGGCGCTGAGCCGGTCGGAGGACTTCGTGTGCGACGCCGCCGCGTGGGGTGCGGGGACCCTCGTCGCGGCGCTGTACGACGGCGTGCCCACCGTGCTCGCCTACCGGCCGCCGACCCGGGAGACCCAGACCGTCGACCTGCTGCGGTGCGGCACCGGTGAGGTGCTGCGCTCCACGGTCCTGCCGGTGGCGGAGTGAGCTGGGCCGGCTCCGGGCAGAGCCGACGCCGGTCCACCTGATGGGCGGCGTCACCGTCTGTTCAGGGAATCCTGCTCCCCTAGGATCTGTTGGATCCATGAGGCCGCCCGTGCGGCCGCCCCAGCCACAGCGACCGGCCCGCGAGGCCGAACCCAGGAGTGCAACGCCTCATGACCGAGACCCGCAACGTGATCATCATCGGCTCCGGCCCCTCCGGCTACACCGCGGCCGTCTACGCGGCCCGTGCCAGCCTGGCCCCGCTCGTCTTCGAGGGCTCGGTGACCGCCGGCGGTGCGCTGATGAACACCACCGAGGTGGAGAACTTCCCCGGGTTCCGCGACGGGATCATGGGTCCCGCACTGATGGACGAGATGCGTGCGCAGGCGGAGCGCTTCGGGGCCGAGCTCGTCGCCGACGACGTGGTCGAGGTGGACCTGACCGGTGACGTCAAGGTCGTCAGGACCGCGACGGACACCTACACCGCTCGGGCGGTGATCCTCGCGACCGGTTCGGGCTACCGCAAGCTCGAGCTGCCCAACGAGGACGCCCTGTCCGGCCGCGGGGTGTCCTGGTGCGCCACGTGTGACGGGTTCTTCTTCCGGGACCAGCACATCGCCGTCGTCGGCGGTGGCGACTCGGCGGTGGAGGAGGCGACGTTCCTGTCCCGCTTCGGGTCGAAGGTGTCCCTGATCGTGCGCCGCGACGAGCTGCGGGCCTCCAAGATCATGCAGGAGCGCGCCGTGGCCGACCCCAAGATCGAGATCCTCTGGAACTCCGCCGTGGAGTCGATCAACGGCACCGACGCCCTGGAGTCGCTGACCCTGAAGGACACCGTCACCGGCGAGACCCGGCAGCTGGATGCCACCGGCCTGTTCATCGCGATCGGGCACGACCCCCGCTCCGAGCTGCTCACCGGCCAGGTCGACCTCGACGACAACGGCTACGTCGTCGTCCAGCAGCCCGCCACCGCGACCAACCTGCCGGGCGTCTTCGCCGCCGGCGACCTCGTCGACCACCACTACCGCCAGGCCATCACCGCCGCCGGCACCGGTTGCGCGGCGGCACTGGACGCCGAGCGCTACCTCGCCGACCTCGATCACCAGGCCTCCGCCACCGCGGTCGCCGCGGTCTGAGTCTCCACCGATGCGGGCCCAGAGGCCCGCTCGACCAGCACACCGCAGGGAACAAGCCCCGCCACCGGGGTGTTCAGACACGTACCAGGCCACCACGACCCGTCCAGGAAGGACACACCACCATGGGCAACATCTCAGCCGTGACCGATGCAGAGTTCGACGCCGAGGTCCTCAAGTCGGACCTCCCCGTCTTGGTCGACTTCTGGGCGGAGTGGTGCGGCCCGTGCCGCCAGGTCGCGCCGATCCTCGACGAGCTCGCCGGCGCGCACGGCGAGAAGGTGAAGTTCCTGAAGATGAACGTCGACGAGAACCCCGTGACCCCGTCGTCGTACCGGGTCACCGGCATCCCGACGATCAACGTCTACCAGGGCGGCGAGGTCGTGCGCACCATCGTCGGCGCCCGCCCCAAGGCCGCGCTCCTCAAGGAGCTCGACGAGTTCATCTGATCCACCTGCGCGTCAGCGACCGAAGGGCCCCGCGAGACAGCGGGGCCCTTCGTCGTACCCGGACCTGACAAGATGGCGAGCGTGCGCCAGATCCGACAGAGCAAGAAGCTCCTCGACGTCCGCTACGACGTCCGCGGTCCGATCCTCGTGGAGGCCCAGCGGCTCGAGGCCGAGGGCCACCGGATCCTCAAGCTCAACATCGGCAACCCTGCCCCGTTCGGCTTCGAGGCTCCCGAGGCGATCCTCAGCGACGTGACCCACCACCTCGGGGAGTCCCAGGGCTACAGCGACTCACGGGGGATCTATCCGGCGCGCACGGCGGTCGCGCAGTACTACCAGGGCCGCGGCCTGCGTGATGTCAGCGTGGAGGACGTCTTCATCGGCAACGGCGTCTCCGAGCTGATCTCGATGGTGCTCCAGGCGTTCCTGGACGACGGCAACGAGATCCTGGTGCCCGCGCCCGACTATCCGCTGTGGACCGGGGCGGTCACGTTGTCGGGCGGTACCCCCGTGCACTACCTGTGCGACGAGGCCAACGACTGGAACCCCGACCTGGCCGACATCGAGTCGAAGATCACCGAGCACACCCAGGGCATCGTGATCATCAACCCCAACAACCCGACGGGGGCGGTCTACAGCCGTGAGGTCGTGGCGGGACTGGTCGACATCGCGCGGCGCCACGAGCTGGTGGTCTTCGCCGACGAGATCTACGAGAAGATCCTCTTCGACGACGCCGTTCACCACCACGCCGCGGCCGCTGCCGGCAGCGACGTGCTGTGCCTGACGTTCAGCGGCCTGTCGAAGGCCTACCGGGTCTGCGGCTACCGCTCCGGCTGGGTGATGATCTCGGGTCCCAAGGAGATCGCCACCGACTTCCTCGAAGGCCTGACCCTGGTGGCGAACATGAGGATGTGCCCCAACGTGCCCGCCCAGCACGCGATCCAGACCGCGCTGGGCGGCTACCAGTCGGTCGAGGAGCTGATCGCTCCCGGTGGCAGGTTCTACGAGCAGTCGATGCTCGCTCACCGACTGCTGAACGAGATCCCCGGCGTCTCCTCGGTCAAGCCGAAGGGTGCTCTCTACTGCTTCCCGCGGCTGGACCCCGAGGTGTATCCCGTGGAGGACGACGAGGCGCTGGTCATCGACCTGCTGCGGGCGAAGAAGATCCTGGTCACCCATGGCACCGGCTTCAACTGGCCCGACCCCGACCACTTTCGGCTCGTCACCCTGCCGGACGTCACGGTGCTGGAGGAGGCGATCGGACGGATCGCCGACTTCCTGGCCACCCAGCGCTGACGAGCGCTTGGTTCTCCCCTCCCCTCGCCTACCGCCCACCGCCTACCGTCAGCCGTCAGCCGTCCCGGCACGCAAGCCTCAGGAGCCCGCCATGCGCGACATCACCTATCCGCCGATCATCGTGGCGGCCAAGACCGCCTTCCGGCTCCTGGGACAGCGCTTCCAGATGACCGGCACCGAGCACGTCCCCCGGGAGGGCGGCGTGCTGCTGGCGGTGAACCACATCGGGTACGTGGACTTCATCTACGGCGGGTTGGCCGCCAACCCCTCGAAGCGGCTCGTCCGGTTCATGGCCAAGCGCGAGCTGTTCGACCACTCGTTCACCGGACCGCTGATGCGTTCCCTGCACCACATCGAGGTGGATCGGGGGGCCGGCACGGCATCGATGCGCCAGGCCCTGACCTACCTCAAGCAGGGTGAGGCGGTCGGGATCTTCCCGGAAGCCACGATCTCGCGGTCCTTCGAGCTCAAGGAGTTCAAGTCGGGCGCCGTGCGGATAGCCGCCGAGGCAGGTGTCCCGCTGGTCCCCGTCATCCTGTGGGGCACCCAGCGGATGATGACCAAGGGCCACGACCGCGACTTCTCGCGGGGCAAGACGATCGCGATCCGTGTCGGTGAGCCGCTGCACCCCACCGGCGAGGACCCGGAGGCCGAGACCGCCGAGCTGCGCGCAGTGATGCAGGGACTGCTCGACGAGACCATCCGCTCCTACCCGGACGACGAGCAACCGGCCGGCTCCTGGTGGCTCCCGGCCTCGTACGGCGGCAGCGCGCCGACGCCGGAGGAGGCCGAGGCGCTCGACGTTGCCGAGAAGCGGGAGCGTGCGGCGAAGCGCGCGGCCAAGCGGGTTCAGAAGTAGACACCGGCATCTAGTGCTTGAGCGTTTTGTCGACAAAGCGCTCTATCACTTTAGCGAGACGTGTCAGCTGACGTCGCGGTCGATCAGGTCGACGATCCGGCGCAGGTCCTCCAACGTCGCGAACTCGACGGTGATCTTGCCCTTGCGCTGCCCCAGGTCGACCTTCACCCGGGTCTCCAGGCGGTCCGACAACCGCTCGGCCAGGTCCGCCAGTCCCGGTGCGGTGGGTCGGCGCCGCTGCGTGCGCGTCTCGGGACGTCCGGTGTCCCCGACCGCGACGATCTCCTCCAGGGCGCGGACGCTGATCCCCTCCGCGACGACCCGGGCAGCGAGCCGGTCCTGGATCTCCGGATCGGACACGCTCAGCAAGGAGCGGGCATGACCTGCCGACAGGACCCCGGCCGCGACGCGACGCTGCACCGCCGGACTGAGCTTCAGCAGACGCAGGGTGTTGCTGATCTGCGGGCGCGACCGTCCGATCCGCCCGGCGAGCTCCTCGTGGGTACACGCGAAGTCCTCCAGCAGCTGGGCGTAGGCCGAGGCCTCCTCGAGCGGGTTGAGCTGGCTGCGGTGCAGGTTCTCCAGGAGCGCGTCGCGCAGCATGTCGACGTCGTCGGTCTCCCGCACGATCGCCGGGATGGTCGTCAGGCCGGCCTGCTGGGTCGCCCGCCACCGACGCTCTCCCATGATCAGCTCGTAGCGGTCCGGTCCCTGAGGACGGACGACGATCGGCTGCAGGAGGCCGACCTCGCTGATGGAGTGCACCAGCTCGGCCATGGCCTCCTCGTCGAAGACCTCGCGTGGCTGCACCGCGTTGGGCGTGATGGCGCTGACGGGCAGCTCGGCGAAGTGCGCCCCGGCAACCGGGGCGAGCTGTGGCTGCTCCCTCCCCGGCCCGTCAGACCCGTCAGGGGCGTTCGGGGCGTTCGGCGTGGCGGCACCGTCCGGAGCCGCGATCGGCGTGGGTGCGGAGATGCTCTCCTCCGCCGCCGGCCCGGTGGGAGGTGCCGTGGGGATCAGCGATCCCAGCCCGCGTCCCAGCCCACGGCGTGGCGGTGTCGAGGCGCTCATGAGCGGACACCCCGCACCGCGATCTCGCGCGCAGCCTCGAAGTAGCTCAGCGCCCCGGGAGACCCCGGGTCGTAGGTCATCACGGTCTGACCGTACGACGGCGCTTCGGAGACGCGCACGGAGCGCGGGATGGCGGTACGCAGGACCTGGTCCCCGAAGTGTTCGCGGACCTCCTCGGCGACGCCCGCGGCAAGCCGGGTCCGGGCGTCGTACATGGTGACCAGGATGGTGGAGACCGCGAGCTGAGGGTTGAGGTGCGCGCGCACCATGTCCACGGTCTCGAGCAGCTGCCCCAGACCTTCCAGGGCGTAGTACTCCGCCTGGATCGGGATCATCATCTCGNCGCCGGCCACGAGCGCGTTGAGGGTGAGCAGGCCCAACGAAGGTGGACAGTCGATGAAGACGTAGTCGAAGCGCTCCTCCCCCACCTCGGCTGCACTCCCGACCCAGGGGTGCGCATGGATCGCCTTCCGCAGACGTCCCTCGCGGGCCACCACGCTGACGAGCTCGATCTCCGCACCGGCCAGGTCGATGGTTGCGGGGATGACGTACAGGCCGTCCAGGTCCGGGCAGGGCTGAGCGATGTCGACCAGCGGCTGTCCGTCCACGAGGGCGTCGTAGGTGGACGGCACACCACGTCGGTGCTCCACGCTGAGTGCCGTGGAGGCGTTTCCCTGAGGATCGAGGTCGAGGACCAGCACGCGCTGCCCCAGCTGGGCCAGCGCGGCGGCCACGTTGACGGTCGAGGTCGTCTTGCCGACCCCACCCTTCTGGTTGGCCACGACCATGATGCGCGTCGAGTCCGGGCGCTGGAAGGCTGCTTCTCGGCGTCCGGTCTCCTGGCGAGCGAGCACACTGTGCTGGGCGGCCCGAGCGAGGGGTGTCGACTCCACGTCGTACCCGTCGTCGTAGGAGGCGAGGTCGCCTGCGGTGCGGATGGGCACGTCTGACTCCGTTTCACGTGGAACATCACCGTCGGCCATCACGTGTGTTTCACGTGAAACGCTCGGCGCTACCTGCTGGGGAAAACCCGGATGGATCTGTGGATAACTAGCGTTGCTGAGCGTGGAAGGACCGGTGGAGAACTCATCGGCCATGCGCACGACCTCGCTTCCGTCGGGGGCCCTTCGCGCCCCTCGAGGGACTCGACGAACGACCAGCCGACAACGATACCGACGACGGGTCCGCCCACGCGATCCGCACGGCCCAGGTGGTCTCCGCGACCCGGCCCCTTCCCAGCTCCGTGACCCGCGGCGCGGCCGCCCCGCGGGAGAGGAGCTCCGGCGTGGCCTCCTCCGCCTCGTCCAGCGCCCCGCTGCCCTTGAGCGCCACCATCTCGCCGTGTGGTGCGACCAGCGGCAGGCACCACTGCGCCAGCTTCGGCAACGCGGCCACGGCCCGGGACGTGACCACGTCGAACTGTTCGGACCCGTGCAGGGCGTCTGCCCGGCCGCGGACCACCCGCACGTTCCGCAGGCCCAGGCGGGCAACCACCTCCTCCAGGAACGTCGTACGACGCAGCAGCGGCTCGACCAGGGTGACCTCCGCGTCCGGGCGCACGATCGCCAGCACCACCCCGGGGAGACCCGCGCCCGAACCGATGTCGGCGACCCTCGAGCCGTGCGGCACGGCCTCCTCGAGGACCGCACAGTTGAGCAGGTGCCTCTCCCACAACCGGGGCGCCTCTCGAGGTCCGATGAGTCCCCGCACCACACCGTCGGTGGCCAGCGCCTCCGCGTACGAAGCCGCCACACCCAGGTGCTCAGCAAACACCCCCCGTGCCGCTTCGGGCACGGGGGGTGTCGCTGTTTCACGTGAAACCGAGGGATCCGACATCACGTCACCTCGCCATCACCGCGGCAGGACCACCACGAAGCGGCGCGGCTCCACGCCCTCACTCTCCGACGTCAGCCCCTGCTCGGCGACCGCGTCGTGCACGACCTTGCGCTCGAAGGGAGACATCGGCTCCAGCGACACCGGCGCTCCGTCCTCCTTCACCTTCGCCACGGTCTGCTCCGCGAGCTGGACCAGCTCGGCACGCTTCTGCGCTCGGTACCCCGCCACGTCCAGCATCAGCCGGGTCCGCTCGCCCGTCTCCCGGTACACCGCTAGCCGCGTCAGCTCCTGCAGCGCCTCCAGGACCTCGCCGTCGCGACCCACCAGCATCTGCAGGTCGCCCCCCACGATGGACACGGCAGCCCGATNGCCCTCGACGTCCATGTCCAGGTCCCCGTCGAGGTCCGCGATGTCGAGGAGCTCCTCGAGGTAGTCGGCAGCCAGGTCGCCCTCGGCCTCCAGCGCCTCCACCCTGCTCCCCCGCGGCCCGCCGGCCGTCTCGGTCGTGGCCGTCTCGGTCGTGCCGTCCTGCTCCTCCGAGGTGACCTCGGACTGAACTTCTGCGTCGGCGCTCATCGCCCGCCTCTCTGCTTCTTCTTGCTCTGGTTCTGGCCGCCGGCAGAGCCTGCCTGGCGTTGGGACTTGGACTGCCGCTTGGGCTGCTCGCGCACGGCCGGACGCCGGTCCGTCTCCGGCTCGGGCTCCGGAACGATCTCACCCGAGGCGATGCCTTNCTCGCGGGCCTTGGCCTTGTCCCGCTCCTGCTTCGCGGCGAACGCCGGCGTACCCGGTGCGGGGTTGTTGCGGATCACGTAGAACTGCTGACTCATCGTCCACAGGTTCGAGGTCGTCCAGTACAGCAGCACACCGATCGGGAACGCGATCCCACCGAGGCCGAAGACCAGCGGCAGCACGTAGAGCAGCATCTTCTGCTGCTGGGCGTACGGTCCCGACATCGCGTCGGCCGGCATGTTCTTGCTCATCAGCTGGCGCTGGGTGAAGAAGGTCGTCGCCGTCATGGCGATCACCAGCACGAGCGCCACCATCATCACGCCACCGTCAGGGGTGTCCCCCCACGTACGAGCGCCCCAGAACGACTCGTAGATCGGNACGACCCCACCGATCTCGGCCTCTCCGAACTTGGTGGCNAGNTCGACGGTCAGGAAGCCGTGCGGCGTCTGGTTCTTGGCCGCCTGGTCCAGCAGCCGGAACAGCGCGAAGAAGATCGGCATCTGCAGCAGCAACGGCAGGCACGAGGCGAACGGGTTCGTTCCCGCGTCCTTGTAGAGCTTCATCGTCTCTTCGCCGAGCTTCTGGCGATCGTGACCGTACTTCTTCTGCAGCTCCTTCACCTTCGGCTGGATCAGCTGCATGTTGCGTTGCGACTTGATCTGCTTGACGAACAGCGGGATCAGCGCCGTACGGATCACCACCGTCAGACCGACGATCGACAGCGCCCAGGCCGTGCCACCCTCAGGACTGAGGAACAGGCTGAAGAACTTGTGGAACCCGATCAGGATCGCCGAGATGACGTAGTACAGCGGCGTCATGATGAAGCTGCCGATTGCTGAGAAGACTCCCACGCGGATCAAGCTCCTTGATGATGGATCGAAGGCGACTCGCACACCTCAGGCGAGCACTCGGACGACTCAGGGGACACGGACCCGGCCGGCCCCCTCTTGGGCGGGACCTTGTCGACGCCCCCGGGCGCCCATGGGTGACAGCGTGCCAGGCGCCGCCCAGCCAGCCAGCTGCCCTTGATGCTCCCATGCACCTGGACCGCTTCGAGGGCGTACGCCGAGCAGGACGGGTAGTAGCGACAGACCTGCCCGTACAGCGGGCTGATCAGCAGCCGGTAGAGGCGAAGGAACCCGATCAGCAGGTACTTCACCGTGCGGCCCCCGCTCTCGAGCCGCGCAGGGGACCGTCCAGGGCTCGGTCGAGACTCCGGTCGAGGTCGACACCCAGCGCAGCGCTCCCCGCAGCGCCCGCCGCCGGAAGCGCCCGCACCACCACGCGCGTGCCCGGAGGAAGGAGATCCAGCCGTGCCCGAGCCAGGTGCCGCAAGCGGCGCTTGACCCGATTGCGCACCACGGAATTGCCCACCGCCCGACTCACGACGAACCCGACCGAGGGAGCTCCCCCGATCGGGTCCATGTCGACGTGAATGACGACGGTCCTGGACGCAGCACGGCGACCGCGACGCGTGACGTCACGGAACGACGACGCGTCGTTGAGACGGTTCGCTGCCGCGAGCACTCAGCGCCACTGCGNTAGCAGGGGCCGAGCCCGCAGCGCCATCAGCACCTCGGAGACCCGAGGCTCAGACGGCCAGGCTCTTGCGACCCTTGCGCCGGCGGTCCGACAGGATCGCCCGACCAGCGCGGGTGCGCATCCGGAGACGGAAGCCGTGCACCTTGTGACGGCGACGGTTGTTGGGCTGGTAGGTGCGCTTGCTCACGACTGGAACTTCCTTCTCATGACGACGGGCACAGCACGGGGTGCTGAGTACGTGTTGTTGACGCTGAGCCACTGGCGGACCACTGGCTCTGTTCACACCGGTCGAGTGCGTGCTAGCTGACCGTGACACCCACCCGAGCACGCTCGCGGGGCCTCACTGTTCGGCTGGCACCGCCCCCCCACGGTGGTGCTGGCCCGTGGACGTGCGGCACCGGTCGACGCCGGGTGACCCACAGACGGTACGCGCTGGCCAGAAGCACGGTCAAACTCACCAGCACTGCCGCGACCTCGGCCCACGGCGTGTCGTGGGCCGGCCACCGCCGACGGGATTTAGCCCTCCTCCCCCTTGACGCCGACGCCTGTGGATGACGGGTTGCTCGGCTCGCGCCACAAGGGTTACGTTCCGCAGATCGTCCTGGCCGGAAACGCACCACGCTCCACCCCTTCCACCTCCAGCCCGATACACCTCAGCTCTGGTCCGGAACNCCCCTGACCAGCACAGATACGACGTTCTCGGGTGTCTCGTGCCACCGGATCGGAAGATCGGCGCGGACCACCGCCAGCGACGTGCACAGGTTGTGGACAAACCTGTGGACCAACGCCCGCCACCCGACGAAACCGTGGACTCACCGTGACCCAGCCCACCGACCTCGACCAGGCGTGGCGCACCGTCGTCAACGACCTGCAGCCCCATCAGCAAGCCTGGCTCCGCGCCAGCAAGCCGGTCACGCTCCACGAGAGCACCGCCATCATCGCCGTCCCCAACGACTTCACCCGCTCCCAGCTGGAGGGCCGGTTGCGGGCCCAGCTCGAGGACGCCCTCAGCCTCAGCCTCGGGCTCGAGATCCGGATCGCGGTGACGGTCGATCCCGCCCTCGAGCAGGACGAGGCAGAGGTGGCCCGGATGCACGAGGATCGACAGCGACAAGTCGACAAGTCGACAAGTCTCCACGCCGTGCCGTCACCCCTGCCCGACGATGTCCCCTCTCCGGCCGAGACCCCTCTCGGCCTGGTCCCCACGCCCCACTCCCCCGCCACCGAGTTCGCCAAGTCCTCGGCGCTGGAGACCCGCCTCAACCCCAAGTACACCTTCGAGACGTTCGTCATCGGATCCTCCAACCGCTTCCCGCACGCCGCCGCGGTCGCGGTCGCGGAAGCACCCGGCAAGGCCTACAACCCCCTGCTCGTCTACGGCGNCTCCGGTCTGGGCAAGACCCACCTGCTCCACGCCATCGGCCACTACGTCCGCAGCCTCTACACCGGGGCCAAGGTCCGCTACGTGTCGAGCGAGGAGTTCACCAACGAGTTCATCAACGCGATCCGCGACGACCGACAGGACCGGTTCAAGCGCCGCTACCGCGATGTCGACGTCCTGCTCATCGACGACATCCAGTTCCTCGAGGGCAAGACGCAGACCCAGGAGGAGTTCTTCCACACCTTCAACACGCTGCACAACGCCAACAAGCAGATCGTGCTGACCTCCGACCGTCCGCCCAAACGGCTGGAGGCCCTCGAGGACCGCCTGCGCAACCGCTTCGAGTGGGGGTTGATCACCGACGTCCAGCCGCCCGACCTGGAGACCCGCATCGCCATCCTGCGCAAGAAGGCGGCCATGGACCGGCTCACCGCTCCCCCGGACGTCCTGGAGTTCATCGCCTCGAAGATCCAGACCAACATCCGCGAGCTCGAGGGCGCCCTGATCCGCGTGACCGCCTTCGCCAACCTCAACAAGCAGGAGGTCGACATGACTCTTGCCGAGATCGTGCTCAAGGACCTGATCCCCGAGGGCGGGGAACCGGAGATCACCGCCACGCTGATCATCGCCCAGACCGCCTCCTACTTCGGTCTCACCATCGACGAGCTGACCGGCCCCAGCCGTGGCCGACACCTCGTGATGGCGCGTCAGATCGCGATGTACATCTGCCGCGAGCTCACCGACCTGTCGCTGCCGAAGATCGGCGCCCAGTTCGGCAACCGCGACCACACGACCGTGATGTACGCCGACCGCAAGATCAACCAGCTCCTGGCCGAACGCCGCGCCGTCTTCAACCAGGTCAGCGAGCTCACCAACCGCGTCAAGCTGCAAGCCCGCCAGGGCTGAGATCCCCCTGCTGAGCCCCGACGGCGACTGTGGAGAGGACCCACCGCACGGTGCGAACTACACGGGGAGGATCTGGGGAGGCTTGTGCACCACCGTCCACACGCCCGCACCGCGTCCACCGCGGCAGCCCACCGCTCCACTCCCCCTCCACAGCCCCTGTGGACGAAAATCTCCTCGCTGACCTGCAGCAACAGGACTCATCCACACGTTCCACAGTTCCTATGACTACGACCAACCTCCACCTGGATCGATGATCGGCAGAACTCCATCCGGCCCACCCCCTGTGGAGAACCACCCGTGCGTGGCAGGATGCGACTCCGCACGGGCGTGGTGTCCCTGCCCGCAGCAGCCACTGATCCCACCGCCCGGCGCTGACCTGACTAGCCTGACGTGACCCGACCAGCCAGACCCGACCAGCCAGACCCGACCAGCCAGACCCGACCAGACCTGACCGAAGGACCCACCGTGAAGTTCCGTGTCGAGCGCGACGTTCTTGCCGATGCCGTCGCCTGGGCTGCACGCAGCCTCCCGGTGCGCCCCAGTGCGCCCGTCCTCGCCGGTCTGCTGATCGACGCCAACGACCAGGGCCTCGTGCTGTCGACCTTCGACTACGAGACGTCGGCGCGGGCCACGCTCAACGCCGAGGTCCACGACGAGGGACGCGCGCTGGTCAGCGGTCGACTCCTCGCCGACATCTGTCGAAGCCTGCCGGCCAAGCCCGTCGAGATGGTCCTCGACGGTGCGCGGGTCTCCCTGACGTGCGGGTCGGCACGGTTCAGCCTCCAGACGATGCCGGTCGAGGACTACCCCACCATCCCGACGATGCCCGAGGCCACCGGCACCGTGCAGAGTGACGTCTTCGCCCACGCGGTGGCGCAGGCCGTCACCGCAGCCGGTCGTGACGACATGCTGCCCGTGCTGACGGGTGTGCGTCTGGAGATCGAAGGATCGACGATCGCCCTGCTCGCCACCGACCGCTTCCGTCTCTCCCAGTGCGAGCTGGGCTGGGACCCCCGCAGCCCCGACGACACCGTGGCGGCGCTGGTGCCGGCCAAGGTGCTGGGTGACACGGCGAAGTCCCTGACCGCCGGCAGCGAGGTCACCATCGCCCTGTCCGCCAGCGGCAGCGGTGAGGGGCTGATCGGTTTCGAAGGCACCGGGCCGGGCGGCGTACGACGGACCACGACGCGTCTGCTCGACGGGGAGTTCCCGAAGGTGCGCAGCCTCTTCCCCGCCGAGAAGCTCACCACCGCGACCGTCGACAAGGCCGCGCTGATCGAGTCGGTCAAGCGCGTCTCCCTGGTGGCCGAGCGCAACACGGCCGTGCAGCTCGCCTTCAGCGATGGGGTCCTCACCCTCGACGCGGGTTCCGGCGACGAGGCGCAGGCCTCGGAGTCCATCGAGGCGACCATCGTCGGCGAGGACATCACCACCGGGTTCAACCCCCAGTTCCTGCTCGACGGCCTCGGCGCCATCGACCAGCCCACCGTGGAGCTGTCGTTCACCCAGGCCTCCAAGCCCGTGGTCCTGAGCGGGATCCTCGAGCCGGGAGCCGACGGGTCCGGTCAGGTCGACCCGGGCTTCCGCTACCTGCTGATGCCGCGCCGCCTGCTCTCCTGAGAGGCTGGGCCTGCGAGCCGCACCACCGCGGCCGGCCACGCCAACGCACTCCAGGAGGCACCAGATGCACATCGGACTCGTCGGGCTCGGCAAGATGGGTGGCAACATGCGCACCCGGTTGCGCAACGACGGCCACACCGTGGTCGGCTACGACCGCGACCCGGAGCTCGCAGACGCCGAGAGCCTGGCGGCGATGGTCGCGGCCCTGCCGGCCGACGGCCCCCGGGTCGTGTGGGTGATGGTCCCGGCAGGGGGACCCACCGACGCGACGATCGCCGAGCTGGCGGACCTCCTCGGTGAGGGTGACCTCGTCGTCGACGGGGGCAACTCGCGCTACACCGACGACCAGGAGCACGCGGACACGCTGGCCGAGCGCGGCATCGGCTTCGTCGACTGCGGTGTCTCCGGGGGAGTCTGGGGCCTCGAGAACGGCTACGCCCTGATGTGCGGCGGCTCGCGCGAGGACGTCGCCAAGGTCCAACCCGTCTTCGACTCGCTCAAGCCCGCCGAGGGTGGCTTCGTGCACGCCGGCACCAAGGTCGGTGCCGGGCACTTCTCGAAGATGGTCCACAACGGCATCGAGTACGCCGTGATGCAGTCCTACGCCGAGGGCTGGGAGCTGCTCGAGGCCGTGGACCTCGTCGACAACGTCACCGACGTCTTCGACTCCTGGCGAGACGGCACCGTCATCCGGTCGTGGCTCCTGGACCTGCTGGTGGCCGCGCTGCGCGAGGACACCCACCTCGACGGACTCCGGGGCTACGCCGACGACTCGGGGGAGGGCCGGTGGACGGTGCAGGCAGCCATCGACCACGCCGTGCCCATGCATGTCATCGCGGCCTCGCTCTTCGCCCGCTTCACCTCACGCCAGGACGACAGCCCGGCGATGAAGGCGATCGCCGCGATGCGCAACCAGTTCGGTGGACACGCGGTCCACACGTCTCCGCCGCCGGGCGGGGACGCCGCACCGCAGGACTGAGGACCGGGGCGTGCACGTCTCCCACCTCGCGCTGCACAACTTCCGGTCCTACACGCTCGCCGACGTCGAGCTCGGCCCGGGAGTGACGGCGTTCGTCGGACGCAACGGTCAGGGCAAGACGAACCTGATCGAGGCGATCGACTACCTGTCGCGGCTCTCCTCGCACCGCGTCTCCTCCGATGCACCCCTGATCAAGGCGGGAGCACCGCAGGCGATCGTGCGTGCGGCGGTGGTCAAGGACGGGCGCACGGCGGTGCTCGAGGTGGAGCTGAACCCCGGAAAGTCGAACAAGGGACGAATCAACAAGTCGACATTACCGAGGGTCCGGGACCTGGTGGGGCTCGTGCGCACGGTCGTCTTCTCCCCGGAGGACCTCACGCTGGTCAAGGGTGACCCGGGCGACCGACGGCGCTTCCTGGACGACCTGCTGGTGCTGAGGACCCCCCGGTTGAGCGGGATCCTCTCCGACCACGACCGGATCCTGAAACAGCGCGCGACGCTGCTGAAGACCGCCGGGAACGCCCGCCGGGGGAGCAGCAGCGCGGAGGGGGCGTTGAGCACCCTCGACGTCTGGGACAGCCACCTGGCTCGCGTCGGGGCCGAGCTCCTGGCCGAGAGGATCGCCCTGGTCACCGAGCTCACGCCGTACGTCGGAGCGGCGTACGCCGCCGTGGCCCGCGGAGCCTCGCGCGACGATGCCGGACTGGACTACAAGGCCTCCTTCGGGCTCCCCGACGTCGACGCCGTGGCCCCCGACCGGACCGTCCTCGAGCACGCCCTGCTCGACGAGCTCGTCCGACGGCGTCCCGACGAGCTCGACCGCGGCGTGTGCCTGGTGGGACCGCACCGTGACGACCTCGTGCTGAGCCTGGGGCTGCACGCGACGGGGGAGGCCGGCGAGGGCGGATCACGCCTTCCGGTCAAGGGGTACGCCTCGCACGGGGAGAGCTGGTCGTTCGCCCTGGCGCTGCGGTTGGCGTCCTACGACCTCTTGCGCTCCGACGGCGATGATCCGATCCTGATCCTCGACGACGTCTTCGCCGAGCTCGACACCGAGCGCCGTGCCCAGCTGGCGGTCCTGGTCGCCGATGCGGAGCAGGTGCTGGTCACCGCAGCGGTGCCGGCCGACGTCCCAGAGGTGCTGGCGGGGGTGCGCTACACGGTGGCAGGGGGAGAGGTGACTCGTGAGGCAGGAGCCCCCCGCTCGTGACGGATCCTCACCCGGCGCCGACGGGGACGCACCGGCGCGGGACGAGCAGGCTTCCAACGACCCTGCCGAGCAGACAGCCGAGGACGGCGCCGAGGACGGTGGGCCGCACCGCGACGACGGACTCGACCTGGCCCGCTCCCTGACGCAGGCGACGGCGGGAACCACCCCCGCCGCCCGACGACGTGCGCGTCCCCGGACCCGGTCGGGGGGCGAGACCCGCCGCGGCCGCCTGTCGGGGGCCCATCCCGACGATCGCGACCCCCAGCTGCTCGAGGGCGAGATGGCGCGCCTGGTGGGCGAACGCGGCTGGGCCCTGCCCCTGCGGATGCGAGCCGTCTTCGCCCGCTGGCCCGACCTCGTCGGCAGCGACGTCGCCGAGCACTGCTCGCCGGAGTCGTTCACCGACGGGACCCTCGTGGTCCGCACCGACTCCACCGCGTGGGCCACCCAGCTCAAGCTGCTCACCCCGACCATCGTGCGGCGGCTCAACGAGGAGTTGGGGCACGGCACGGTGCTGCTCATCGAGGTGCTGGGGCCGCACCTGCCCACCTGGAAGAAGGGGCCCCGCTCGGTCCGCGACGGGCGAGGACCGCGCGACACCTACGGCTGAGTCGCGGGCCGGTGCATCCGGTCGAGCGCTGAGCCCACCACAGCCGATCTGCGGGCCGTGCCGACGTACCCGCCCCTGGATGACACCCTCCGAGGCCGTTGAATCGGCTCGCAGGACCCGTCCCCGGCCGATTTCATCCACAGATGTCGCCATCCATGAGCCACGGTGCGTGATTCCCGGCCTTGTGAGGGGTATCATGGCGTTGTTGGTCGCAGCCGCGCGGACTCCGTTCGCGGCGCGACCTTCGCCATGTTCCCCTCCAGGCGAAGAGGTCTCCGCGTGACCGAGCAGTCCAGCCCCGACGGCACTCCCGAGGACACCTCCATGGAGGTGAGCGCAGCGGCCCCGACGGGGGAGACCCTGGCACCGGAGGCACCGGAGGCACCGGGCGACGTGCCGGCCGGCCTGCGCAGCAACGCGGTCGACAGCGACTACGACGCCTCGGCCATCCAGGTGCTCGAGGGCCTCGAGGCCGTGCGCAAGCGCCCGGGCATGTACATCGGCTCCACCGGTGAGCGCGGTCTGCACCACCTCATCTGGGAGGTCGTCGACAACGCGGTGGACGAGTCCCTGGCCGGTCACTGCGACCGGATCGTGCTGACGCTGCTGGCCGACGGCGGCATCCGGGTCGAGGACAACGGCCGCGGCATCCCGACCGACACCGCTGCCGGCCAGGAGCTCCCCGCTCTCACCATGGCCCTGACGCTCCTGCACGCGGGTGGCAAGTTCGGAGGGGGCGGCTACAAGGTCTCCGGTGGACTGCACGGAGTCGGCATCTCGGTCGTCAACGCGCTCTCGAGCCGGGTCGTCGCCGAGGTGAAGAACCGGGGCCACCAGTGGCGCCAGAGCTTCTCGATCGGCGTGCCCGACGGTGACCTCGAGCAGATCCGTCCGATGGAGCCGGGCGAGCGCACGGGCACGACGATCACCTACTACGCCTCGCCCGAGATCTTCGAGACCGTCACCTACAACCTCGAGACCATCACCAGCCGGATCCGCGAGATGGCCTTCCTGAACAAGGGCCTGGAGATCGTGGTGCGCGACGAGCGACCCCAGGCCGAGGACGTCGTCGACGCGATCGAGGACGACACCGTCGACCCCGACAACGAGGGCGGCATCGACGACGCCGGCCACGACGCGCTCCAGCGCGGCGCGAGCGGGGGCATCGAGCAGGTCTTCAAGTACGACCGCGGCCTGGTCGACTACGTCGAGCACCTCAACCGTCGCAAGACGGTCGCCAACCCCTCGGTGATCGCCTTCGAGGCCGAGACCCCGGAGAACGCTCCCGGCGACCACATGAGCCTCGAGGTGGCGATGCAGTGGAACACGACGTTCTCCGAGTCGGTGCACACCTTCGCCAACACCATCAACACCCACGAGGGCGGCACCCACGAGGAGGGCTTCCGCACCGCGCTGACCACGTTGGTCAACGACTGGGGCTTCGAGTGGGGCCTGATGAAGAAGCCCGAGGACAGGGTCAAGGGCGACGACATCCGCGAGGGCCTCACGGCGATCATCTCGGTCAAGCTCGGCGAGCCCCAGTTCGAGGGGCAGACGAAGACCAAGCTCGGCAACACCGAGGCGAAGGGCTTCACCCAGCGGATCACCAACGACCAGCTCGGCGACTGGTTCCAGCGCAACCCGGCCGAGGGACGCGACATCGTCCGCAAGGCCCAGGCCGCGGCGCACGCGCGGATCGCGGCCCGCAAGGCCCGCGACCTGGCCCGGTCCCGCAAGGGTCTGCTCGGCGGCGGGGGACTCCCCGGCAAGCTCTCGGACTGCCAGTCGACCAACCCCGAGGAGTGCGAGGTCTTCATCGTCGAGGGCGACTCGGCCGGCGGCTCGGCGCGCCAGGGCCGCGACTCCCGCGTCCAGGCGATCCTCCCGATCCGCGGCAAGATCCTCAACGTCGAGAAGGCACGCATCGACAAGGTCCTGGCCAACACCGAGGTGCAGGCGATCATCTCCGCGCTCGGGACCGGCATCCACGAGGAGTTCAGCCTCGACAAGCTCCGCTACCACAAGGTCGTGCTGATGGCCGACGCCGACGTCGACGGTCACCACATCAACACGCTGCTGCTCACGCTGCTGTTCCGGTTCATGAAGCCGCTCATCGAGCACGGCTACGTCTACATGGCCCAGCCCCCGCTCTACCGGATCCGGTGGACCGGACCCCCGGCCGACCACGAGTTCGTCTACTCCGACGCCGAGCGAGACACCCTGATGGCCCACGGCCTCGAGAACGGTCGCAAGCTGCCCAAGGAGAACCCGGTCCAGCGCTACAAGGGTCTGGGCGAGATGAACGCCGACGAGCTGTGGGAGACCACGATGAACCCCGACCAGCGGCTGATGCTCCAGGTGACCCTGGACGACGCCGCCCACGCCGACGAGATCTTCTCGATCCTGATGGGCGAGGACGTCGAGCAGCGCCGCTCCTTCATCCAGAGAAATGCCAAGGACGTCCGCTTCCTCGACATCTGACCAGTCGCCGCGATGAACGCGCCCTGGCGGCGTTGTCGTCGCTCGGCGGCCAAGCCCGGGCCGCCTTCGCTCCTCCGCCTTGCTAGGCCACGCGCCTCACGACGCTGATACACAGGAATGAGTAGGAAATGACCCAGACCCCCACCGACGGAACTCCTCCCGAGGGACCCGGCGGCCGGATCGAGCCGATCGAGCTGCAGACCTCGATGCAGCGCGCCTACATCGACTACGCGATGGCGGTCATCGTCGGCCGGGCGCTGCCCGACGTACGGGACGGACTCAAGCCGGTCCACCGACGCGTGCTCTACGCGATGTACGACGGTGGGTACCGCCCCGACCGCGGGTTCTCCAAGTGCTCGCGCGTGGTCGGCGACGTGATGGGTCAGTACCACCCGCACGGCGACTCGGCGATCTACGACACCCTCGTGCGCCTCGCGCAGCCGTGGGTGATGCGGGCGCCCCTGGTCAACGGGCAGGGCAACTTCGGCTCTCCGGGCAACGATGCGGCGGCCGCGATGCGGTACACCGAGTGCCGGATGGCGCCCCTGGCGCTGGAGATGGTGCGCGACATCGGCGAGGACACCGTCGACTTCGGGCCCAACTACGACGGTCGTTCCTCCGAGCCCGCCGTCCTGCCAGCGCGCTACCCCAACCTGCTGGTCAACGGCTCCGCGGGCATCGCGGTCGGCATGGCGACCAACATCCCGCCGCACAACCTGCGTGAGGTCGCCGAGGGAGCCCAGTGGGCGCTCGAGCACCCCGATGCCTCGCGCGAGGAGCTGCAGGACGCGCTGATCGAGCGGATCAAGGGGCCCGACTTCCCCAACGGCGCCCTGATCGTGGGTCGCGAGGGCATCGAGCAGGCCTACCGCACCGGCCGCGGCTCGGTGACGCAGCGGGCCGTGATCGAGATCGACGAGGACGCCAAGGGGCGCACCTGCCTGTCGATCACCGAGCTGCCGTACATGGTCAACCCCGACAACCTCGCGCTGAAGATCGCCGAGCTGGCCGACTCCGGCAAGGTACAGGGCATCTCCGACGTCCGCGACGACTCCTCGGGCCGCACGGGTCAGCGCCTGGTGGTCGTCCTCAAGCGCGACGCGGTCGCCCGGGTCGTCCTCAACAACCTCCTCAAGCACACCGAGCTGCAGACCAACTTCAGCGCCAACATGCTCGCGCTCGTCGACGGCGTGCCGCGCACCCTGTCGATCGACCAGTTCGTCAGCTCCTGGGTCGCCCACCAGGTCGACGTGATCCAGCGCCGGACGCGCTACCGCCTCGCCGAGGCCGAGCGTCGCGCCCACATCTTCCGCGGACTCGTCAAGGCGCTCGACGCGCTCGACGAGGTGATCGCCCTGATCCGACGCTCGCCCAAGGTGGACGACGCGCGCCAGGGCCTGATCGACCTCCTGGACATCGACGACGTCCAGGCCGAGGCGATCCTCAGCATGCAGCTGCGGCGCCTGGCGGCCCTGGAGCGCCAGAAGATCATCGACGACCTGGCCAAGATCGAGCTCGAGATCGCCGACCTCGAGGACATCCTGGCCAACGAGGCGCGCCAGCGTCGGATCATCGGCGAGGAGCTCGCCGAGATCGTCGAGAAGTACGGCAACGACCGCCGTACCCAGATCATCGCCGCCGACGGGGACCTCTCGATGGAGGACCTCATCCCCGACGAGGACCTGGTCGTCTCGATCACCCGCGGTGGTTACGCCAAGCGCACCCGCGCCGACCAGTACCGCACCCAGAAGCGAGGCGGCAAGGGCGTGCGCGGGGCGTCGCTGCGCGGCGACGACGTGGTGGAGCACTTCATCGCCACCACCAACCACCACTGGTTGCTGTTCTTCACCACCGCGGGACGCGTCTACCGGACCAAGGCCTACAACCTGCCGGAGGCCTCGCGGGACGCCAAGGGTGGGCACGTCGCCGGGCTGTTGAGCTTCCAGCCGGACGAGTCGATCGCCCAGGTGCTCGCCATCCGCGACTACGACCAGATGCCCTACCTGGTCCTGGCCACGCGCAGCGGGCTGGTGAAGAAGACCCGGCTCGGTGACTACAACAGTCCCCGGCAGGCCGGCGTCATCGCGATCAACTTCCGCGAGGCCGACGACGAGCTGATCGGCGCCGAGCTGGTCGACGCCGAGGACGACATCCTGCTGGTCTCCCGCAAGGGCTCGGCCATCCGCTTCAAGGCCGAGGACAGCCAGCTGCGTCCGATGGGCCGTGCCACCTCCGGGGTCTCCGGGATGAAGTTCCGCACCCCCGACGACGCGGTGCTGTCGATGTCGGTGATCCGAGCCGCGCAGATCGCGGTCGAGGACGCCACCGAGGACGCGATGCAGGAGGCCGACCTCAAGGTCCAGTACGTCTTCACCATCACCGACGGGGGCTTCGCCAAGCGCTCACGGATCAGCGAGTACCGCGTCACCAACCGGGGCGGGCTCGGGATCAAGGCGATGGCCCTGGCCAACGAGGACCGCGGTGGGCTCGTGGGCGGCTTCATCGTCGAGGACGGCGACGAGATCCTGTCGATCACCGCGGGTGGCCAGGTCGTCCGCAGCCCGATCAACGAGGACTTCCGGGTGACCGGTCGATCCACGATGGGCGTGAAGTTCGTGAGCCCGAAGAAGGGTGACTCGGTGGCCGTCGTGGCCCGCTCGGTGGAGGCGAAGGTCGTCGAGGAGGCCGCCGGCGAGGCAGCGGACGACGGTCCTGTCGGTGACGGCGCCGAGGGCGACCCGGTGGGCGACCCGGTGGGCGGTGTTTCCGCCGATCAGGGCACGGATGCCACAATCGAGCCCGAAACCGACGTACCCGACGCAGACGCACCCGACGCGGATGCCCACGAAGCAGGGGAGGATGAAGGCTGATGACCGAGAGGTCCGCTCCGCCCCCACCGCCGCAGGCGCCCACCCCGGGCTCGTCCGACACCAGGACCGCGACGTCCCAGGACCGTGCTCCCGACGACGCCACCGCCGTACGACCGGGCTTCGCCGAGCGGCTGCAGGCCAAGCTCGCGGCGGGCCTCGGCTCCACCTCCAACGACTCCGACGGTTCCCCGGCGGCGGTCTCCGCGCCGAGGAAGCCGCGCGGTCCGCGCCGGGCACGGCTGCGGCTGACCCGGGTCGACCCCTGGTCGGTGATGAAGACGTCGTTCCTGCTCTCCATCGCCTTCGGCATCGTGACCGTGGTGGCGGTCGCGATGATCTGGAACGTCCTCGACTCCGCCGGTGTCTTCGACTCGGTCAACCAGACCGTGCGCGACGTCGTCGACGACCAGTCGACCGCGACCTTCGACGTGCGCGACTACGTCGGCACCGATCGCGTCGTGGGCTTCACGATGCTCGTCGCCGCGGTCGACGTCGTCCTGCTCACCGCGATCGCCACGTTGGGCGCCTTCCTCTACAACATGTCGGCCGCCCTGCTGGGCGGCGTCGAGGTCACCCTCGCCGAGGACAACTGAGCCGGTCGTCCACCCGACCCGGGCCTGCGGACAGACCGCAGGTCAGCCCCATTTTGGGCGCCCCCGCACGCGTGGGGTAACGTTCACTCGCCGCCGGATCCGGCGTGTTCACGGGCCTATAGCTCAGGCGGTTAGAGCGCTTCCCTGATAAGGAAGAGGTCGCAGGTTCAAGTCCTGCTAGGCCCACCCGACAACCCTGTCCCCGCGTGTACGGAGCCCGACCATGAAGAAGATCGTGTTGCTCGCCCTGGCCGCCGCCGGCGCCGTGGTGGCCCGCAAGAAGATCTCCGAGGGCCGTGCCGAGCAGGCGCTGTGGGCCGAGGCCACCGACGCGGTCACCAGCAACCACAACTGAAGCTCACCCGCACCATCCGGGGGCCTTGGCGCAATTGGTAGCGCACCTGCTTTGCAAGCAGGGGGTTAGGGGTTCGAGTCCCCTAGGCTCCACCGACACGAGCCCGGTCCGGACAGACCGGCTCTTCCGAGGTCGAGCCCGGCGGCCTTCACCCGGCAATCGCCTCCGCTCCCCAGGGGTCTGCTGGCAGAATGGTCCGGTGAGGTCGGGAGCCGTGGGGATGCTGCTGGCGAGCGCACTGCTGCTCGCCGCCTGCAGCGACGAGGCCGAGCCGATCCCGCAGACCCCGCTCGACGAGCCCCTCGCCGCTCCCGTGTACGACGCGGGCCTGGAGCCCGCCGAGGCGGCGATGGCCCTGATCCCCGAGGACTCGACGGTCCTGGTGGTGATGGACTTCGACCAGCTGCGCCTGCAGCTCGAGCAGAGCGGCCTGACGAGCGAGTCGAAGGCGAGGGCGCGCAAGAAGTTCTGGCGCACGGCGGAGCGGGAGAGCGTGCTCTTCAGCCCGGGGCTGCTGCGCTCCGAGGACAAGCGGCTGCGCAAGAAGTACGGCTTCACCCAGGACGACGTCTCCTGGGAGGCCCGGTTCGACGTGCCCACGAGCTCGCTGGGCACCGCGAGCGAGGGCTGGGTGCTCAAGCTGCGCGACGACCTCGACCTGGACGGCGTACGACGTGCCGTCGAGGCGGGGGAGGGGCCGCTGGGCGGTGCCGTCGTGGACACGACCAACTCGCTGGTGACCCTGGGCTCGACCACCGACCCCGGCGCCAGCTGGGCCGCCGACCCCGATCGGATCGCGCTGGTCGGCCCGACCGCGAGCGCGACGTACGTCGACACCGCCTGCGTCCCCTACGACGTGGCCTTCGCCGACGGCGACGAGGCCGACCTGGCCCCCGCCCCGGCCGGTGACCTCGACGACCTCGACGACCTGGGTTTCTTCTCGGTCAGCTACGGCACCGAGCTCGTCACCGTTCGCCTGGGCCTGGCCCGCAACGACGTCTTCGACCGGGCCCGGCTGCCGGACGTCCTGCCCCGCACGGACCCGGACTTCGCCCTCGGCTACCTCGACCCCGTCGCCGATCCCGGTGGCGGCCGGATCGGCTACCGGCTCGGTGACCCCGACGTCGCCGAGCGCCTCGCCCAGCAGCGCCGGCTGCCGTTCGCCGTGTGCGGGTCGGGATCCTCCTGACCTGTCGGGCCCCAGCGATCCGTACCCTGGTGAGGTGCGCCGCTACCTGACTCCCAGGATGCTGGGCGCACACGTCCTCGCCGTCGTGTGCACCGGGGCCGCCGCCGGCCTCGGCGTCTGGCAGTACGACGCCTGGCAGGCCACCCGGGCGGCCGAGGCGGTCGACCTGACCCAGGGCGATCCGGTCCCGCTGCTCGACGTGATGGGTCCCGACGACCCCTTCCCCGGCGACCAGGTCGGCCAGCCGGTGAGCTTCGCCGGCACGTGGGTGCCGCAAGGCACCGTCTTCGTCTCCGGTCGTGAGCACGACGGGCGCGACGGGTTCTGGGTGGTCACCCCGCTCACGACCGGCGGACCGGACGACCCGGCCGTTCCCGTGGTGCGGGGCTGGACCGACGTACCTGCCGATGCGCCGCCCGCGCCGCGCGGCACCGGCGAGGTCCAGGCGATCCTGCAACCCTCCGAGGGCACCGGCGCCTTCGACGAGGATCCCCTCGACGACGTCTTCCCGCAGCTGCGGATCGCCGACCAGGTGCAGCGGATCGACGCCGACCTCTTCAGCGCCTACGCCGTCCTGGACACCGCGGCGGCGGGGACCAACACCGGCGCCGACGGGCTGGCCGTGGCCAGCGTCGAGCAGCTGCCGGCTCCGGGGCAGTTCACCGCCCTGCGCAACCTGCTCTACGCCGTGGAGTGGTGGTTCTTCGGAGCCTTCGCGCTCTTCATCTGGTGGCGCTTCGTGACCGAGGAGGCCGAGTCCCACGCGCCCCAGGAGTCCAACTTCGCAAGTATTTCCTGACGTTCCTGGGCGTTGCAACCCCCCGGAACATCAGGAATCCCCGGTGCACCGGGGATTCCTGCACCAGCAGGCGCGCCCACGGGCCCGACCCGACCGCCCACCGAGGGTCAGTACGATCAGGATGTGACCCTGTTCAACAGCTACCGGTGGCTCGCCCTCGTCGTCGGCGTCCTCCTGGCCGTCTGCGCGCTGGTGGCCGCCCCCGCCAAGTACCTCGCAGCCGACGGATCGGGCCTGCAGGGCTTCGGCGAGGACCTCAGCGTGCTGTGGCTGATCCACGGCTGGATCTTCATGGTCTACGTCGTGGTCGCGTTCCTGCTCTCGCGCCGGGCCGACTGGAGCCTGACCTTCACCCTCGTCGCGCTCGCGGCAGGTCTGGTGCCGCTGCTGATCTTCTACGTCGAGCGCCAGGTGGTGGCCAAGGTGCGTGCCGAGGCCCCGGACCTGACCGAGCCCCAGCCCTACGAGGCGCCCAGCTGAGGACCTCGGTCGGCCCTCGTGGCCGCGGGCACAGCAACGCCCCGGGCACCGAGGTGCTCCGGGGCGGCTGGGTGTGACGGCGGGACCTACTTCGTGTCGGCCTCGGGGTCGATCTCGACGACCTCGGCCGGCTCGTCCGGCGTGGTGACCGGCTGCGGGGCCTCGGCCTCGTCGGCCAGGGCCTCGTCGGGCGCGGCTCCGCCGGCATCCTCGACCGGCGCGGCCGGCGTGGGAGCCGGGGTGGGCACGTAGGAGGACTGCCAGTTGTCCGAGGACGCCTCGCCCTGGAGCTTCTTGGCGGCGAAGGCGACCCCGCCGGCCACCAGCCCGAGGAGCACGAAGCGCTTGAGCTTGCTCTTCTTCTTCGGGGCCTCGCCCTTGAGCTCGGCGACCTTGGCGTCGGCCAGCACGCGAGCGGCCGTGGCCTTCTCGCCGGCTGCGGCGGCGCCGGCGGCAACGGCCGGGGCGGCCTTCTCGCGAGCCTCGACGAGCTGCTCGGCGGCGCGCTGACGCGCCTCGGCGACCACGGGGGCAGCCTTCTCGCGGGCGTCGGCCAGCTGGGCAGCCGCCTTCACCCGAGCCTCGGCGACCACGGGGGCGGCCTTCTCGCGGGCGTCGGCAAGGGCGGGGCCGGCCTTCTCCCTGGCATCGTTGAGCGCCGGGATGGCGGTGTCCTGGACGAAGTCACGGGTGGACTCCATGGCGGACTCGAGCGCTGCCTGGACGTGCGGCCGGACGCTGTCGACGTACCCCTCGACGACTTCGGTGGCCTGGTCGAGGCGCGACTTCTTCGAGCGAAGTCCCATCGGGAGCCTTCCTTTCCAAAGTGGTGCACTTGGTAGTGGTGGGTGGGTTGTCGGTGGGCTCGGACAACCCAGGTCACCCCATCCCACCACGCTCCCGTCCACGCCGACCACCCCAGGGCGGGTGAGTGCCCCGGAGCCGCGCCTGTCCTCGGCGTTCGGGGCTCGGCCCCTGACCCGGTCGATGTGGTGCTGCGTGGGAGGATCGCGGTGATCTGAACTGACAGACATCTCGCCCCGAGCGGGCACGGAAAGGCAGACACGACTCTCATGGCGGACCAGCAGGCCATCTTCAAGACCAACAAGGGCGACATCACGATCACCCTGTTCCCGAACCACGCGCCCGAGACGGTCGCCAACTTCACCGGTCTGGCGACCGGCACGAAGGAGGCGAACGGCGAGTCCAAGCGCTTCTACGACGGTCTCGGCTTCCACCGCGTGATCGAGGGCTTCATGATCCAGGGCGGGTGCCCGCAGGGCACCGGCACCGGTGGACCCGGCTACACGTTCAAGGACGAGATCCACCCCGAGCTCGTCTTCGACAAGCCGTACCTCCTGGCGATGGCCAACGCCGGCCCGGGCACGAACGGCTCGCAGTTCTTCATCACGGTCGGGGCGACCCCGTGGCTCAACCGCAAGCACACCATCTTCGGTGAGGTCGCCGACCAGGCCAGCCGTGACGTCGTCGACGCCATCGCGACCTCCCCGACCGGCGCGGGCGACCGTCCGGTCGAGCCGATCGTGATGGACTCCGTCGAGATCGTCGGCGGCTGAGGCACCTCCTTGTCCCAGACGCCGCAGCCCGGATCCGGGGTGGTGGAGTGCTACCGCCACCCCGGACGCGAGGCCAACATCCGGTGCCAGCGCTGTGGGCGCCCGATCTGTCCGGACTGCATGCGTGACGCGGCCGTGGGCTTCCAGTGCCCCGACTGCGTCAAGGAGGGGGCCAAGGCGACCCGCAGCGGTCGCACGGCGTACGGCGGCACCCGCTCGACCAACCCGGCGCTGACCTCCCAGGTCCTGGTCGCGGTCAACGCCGCCGTCTGGATCGCGGTCCTCGCGACCGGGTGGACGAGCAGCCGTCTCGTTGACCTGCTCGGCCTCACCCCCAACGGCGGGTGCGTCCAGGGCAACTTCATCTTCGACGTCTCGCGGTCCCTGTGCGAGACGCGGTCGGGAACGTGGGTGCCCGGCGTGGTCGACGGCGCCTACTGGCAGCTGATCACCAGCACGTTCCTGCACGTGCAGATCTGGCACATCGCGGCCAACATGCTGGCCCTGTACGTCCTCGGTCCACAGATCGAGGCGGCGCTGGGTCGCGCGCGCTTCCTCGCGCTCTACCTCGCCTCGGGCCTGACCGGATCGGCGACCGTCTACTGGCTCTCGGCCGAGTACGGCACCACCCTGGGCGCCTCGGGCGCCATCTACGGCCTCTTCGCCGCCCTCGGCGTCATCGTCTACAAGGTCGGCGGCGACCTGCGCAGCATCGGCGGGCTGCTGCTGATCAACCTGGTGATCACCTTCGCGGTCCCCAACATCTCCTGGCAGGGCCACCTGGGTGGCTTCGTCGGCGGGGCCCTGATCTCCGCCGTCCTCGTCTACGCCCCCAAGGGCTCGCGACGATCGACGGTGCAGTGGTCGGCGATCGCCGGCCTCGTCGCGCTGACGGTGCTGGCGATCATCGTGCGCTCCGCCGTCCTGGCCTGACCCGCCCGTTCTCCACACCTGTGGAGAACGCGGTGGAGAACTACACGCGTGGGATTCGTTCCACAGTTGTGGAGGAGCCTGTGGATAACTCTGAGCGTCGGCGAGGTGGCAGTTTCTCCGCCGAAGCGGAGAAACTCCCGCTTCTGTCAAGAAGTTTCTCGACAGAAGCGGGAGTTTCGTCAGTCTGGGTGGGCAATCCGGGCGCAGCCGGCCTCGACCACAGCTGGACATCGGAGGCCGTACGGCGGCGTACGGACGGCGCATAGGTCGGTCGGTGACCCGGATCCGGGCTGTGCACAACTCGGCGTCCGGCGTCGACCCAGCCGGCGTTCACCCAGGCGGCAACGACCCGAGCCGGCAACGACTCAGCCGACGTCGAGCCGGCGGGGACTCACTCCCAGCGCGTGGCGAAGGTGAAGCCGACCGCCATGAAGGCGATCCCGACGATGAGGTTCTTCTGACCCAGGTCGTCGAAGATCGGCACCGCGGAGGTGTCCTGGGCGATCGCGTAGAAGACGCAGATCCAGGCCAGGCCCAGCAGGAAGCACCCGAGCATCCCGGCGACGACGCCGCGCCCACGTCCCAGCGGCGTGCTCGGGTGGGCCGAGATGGTCAGGCCGAGGAAGAAGGCACCGAAGCCGATCAGGTAGTTCCAGTCGCCCAGGTCCTGCAGGAATCCGGGACCCTTGGCGGAGAGCACCTCACCGGCGTCGCTGAACTCGCCCTCGGGGCGGACCCCGACGTAGTAGTAGACGATCCAGGCGATCCCCAGCACGATCAACGTCAGCGCGATGACGAAGCGCACGCTCAGCGTCGGTCCCCGGTCGGGGTCGAAGCTGCTCTGGGTCGACTCGGTCTTGGCCACGGGTGGGTCCTATCTGGTGTGTCTGCGCGCCAGCCCGGAGCACGGGCTGAAGGATGGGGCCACGGTACGGGCCGCTGGGCGGTTCCGACGACTCAGAAGCCATGGGTCCGCGGGTTACCTTAGTGCCCATGACCGGATCTCACGCGCAGACCCCGGGGCAGGCGTCCGACGCCGGTCCCGAGGAGCCGCGTGCCGCTCGGGTGCGCAACCTGTGGAGACTCGGTACGCCGGTGATGGTCCTGCTCTGCGGAGCCCTCTTCGTCGTCAGCGCGACCAACTCCGAGGGCACCGACCTGCGACCGGGCCGCTACACCGACCTCGCCTCGCTGGTGCAGAACGAGTCCGACGAGTACGAGCGACTCCAGGAGCGCGCCGGGCAGCTCAAGGCCCAGGTCGACACGCTCGCCGGCGGCGTCAACGACCGCCAGGTCAAGCGCAAGCAGCGCCAGGCCGAGCAGCTGCGAGGTCTCGCGGGCCTGAACACCGTCACCGGGACCGGCATCACCGTCGTCCTCGACGACGCCTCCGCCGACGTCCTGGAGCGGGCGGTCGCCGACACGGACCTCGACCTCGACCGCTACATCGTCCACCAGCAGGACATCCAGGCCGTGGTGAACGCCATGTGGGCCGGCGGTGCCGCTGCCATCACGATCCAGGGCCAGCGCATCGTGACCACGACGGGGATCAAGTGCATCGGCAGCTCGGTGCAGCTGCAGGGCGTGCCCTACCCGCCGCCGTACGTGATCCAGGCGGTGGGCGACCCGGTGGCGATCACCAGCGCGCTGGACCGCAGCCTGCGGGTCAACCAGTTCCGCGCGGACGCGCTCAACCCCGACATCGGGGTGCGCTGGGCGCTGAGCCCCGAGGAGACGATCGAGGCCCCGGCCTACACGGGCCTGCTGGACATCACCTACGCCGAGCCCGTCGGCACCACCTGATCAGAGCCACTTGATCGGCGCCACCGGTCCCGTCAGCGCTCTCGACCGACGAGGCGCCGCGGGTTGGCCGGCGGTGAGGTGGTCTGCCCGTCGGTGGGCTGGTCGGTGGGCTCGTCGGTCGGCTGGTCGGTCGGCTCGTCCGTGGGCTCGTCGGTCGGCTCCTCGGTGGGCTCCTCGTAGACGGAGACGAAGATCGTGACGTCGCTGCCCTGGTCGAGCGGGGTGCCGGCAGCAGGGATCTGATCGGTCACGGTGCCCTGGGGCTCCTCGCTGACCAGGTCCTCGCGGATCACCGGCTGGAAGCCGAGCGCGAAGATCGCCTGCTCGGCCGCCTGCTGCTTCAGGTCGACGACGTCGGGGACCTTCTTGGGACCCTGCGAGTAGGTGAGCGTCACGGTCGTGCCGTCGGCGACCTCCGTGTTGGCAGCCGGGGACTGCTCGAGCACCTGGTTCTTGTCCTCGTCGGACTCGACCGCGTTCTGCTCGATGTCGGTGAAACCGGCCTGCTTGAGCTGCTGGACGGCGTCCTTGCGTTGCAGGTTGGCGACCGACGGCACCGTCAGCATCGGCTTGCCGAGCGAGACCACCAGGTCGACCACGGTGTCGGGGTCGACGAAGTCGTCGGGGGCCGGGTTCTGCTCGATGACGTTGCCCTCGGGGATCTCGTCGTCGGTGCGGTTCTCGATGGTGCCCACGGTCAGGCCGGCACTCGCGATCGCCAACCGGGCCGCGTCCTGGTCGGTGTTGATCACCGACGGCACCTGCACCTGCTCGGGCGACTCCGGGAAGAGGCTGTCCTGCACGAGCAGGTAGCCGGCGACGAGGAGTGCGATCACCAGCAGGCCCAGCAGCACCCACAGCCCGGTGCGCGGGGGCGGCTCGTCGTCCACCGACGGCAGCACGGCGGGCTCGGGACGCCGCGGGGACGTCGCCGCCGCGGCGGCGGCAGCGGGGACCGCGGCAGCGGCGGCGCGGGTCGGCGCCACCGGCACCGGCGGCACGGCCTCGACCGGACGCCCGGCCAGGTAGTGCTCGATGTCGGTGCGCATGGCACCGGCCGACTGGTAGCGGTCCTCCAGACGCTTGGCCAGCGCCTTCATCACGATGGCGTCGACCGCCGGGGGGAGGTCGGTGTCGTGGTCGGAGGGAGGGTCGGCCTGCTCGCGCACGTGCTGGTAGGCCACCGCCACCGGGCTGTCGCCGACGAACGGCGGACGACCCGTGAGCAGCTCGTAGAGCAGGCACCCGGCCGAGTAGACGTCGGAGCGGGAGTCGACGGTCTCGCCGCGCGCCTGCTCGGGGGAGAGGTACTGCGCGGTGCCGACGACCGCCGCGGTCTGGGTCATCGAGTTGGCGGCGTCGCTGATGGCGCGCGCGATCCCGAAGTCCATCACCTTCACGTCGCCGGTCGGGGTGAGCATCACGTTGCCCGGCTTGATGTCGCGGTGGATGATGCCGGCGCGGTGGCTGTAGTCGAGCGCGGACAGGACGCCGCTGGTGATCTCCAGCGCACGCTCGGGCAGGATCTTGCGGCCCTCCCGCAGGATGTCGCGCAGGGTGCGCCCGGCGACGTGCTCCATCACGATGTAGGGCTGGGCGACCCCGGAGCCGTCGTCGGCCGGCTCCTCGCCGGTGTCGTAGACCGCCACGATGGCCGGGTGGTTGAGCGAGGCCGACGACTGCGCCTCGCGGCGGAAGCGGGCCTGGAACGTCGCGTCGCTGGCCAGGTCCGTGCGCAGTCGCTTGACCGCGACGATGCGCCCGAGGCGTGAGTCGGTGCCCTTGCGGACCTCGGCCATGCCGCCACGGCCCAGCAGCTCGCCGAGCTCGTAGCGTCCAGCCACGAGGGTGGGGCCTGGTGCTCCTGCGTCGTTCATCGGTCTCGCTCTTCCTCAGGGGTTGGGCAGCAACGGGCTGGGCGTGGGCGTCGGCTCGGGGGTCGGCGTCGGCGTCGGGGTGGGGGTCGGCGTGGGCGTCGGCTCGGGAGCGTCGCCGAAGTAGGTGACCAGGATCAGCTCGTTGGGCTCCACCTCGCCGTTCGGGTTGAGCGCGGTGACCCGGCCGTTCTGGTCGGGGTTGTCGTTGGCCTGCTCGTTGGGCTCGACCCGCAGTCCCATGCCTCGCAGATCGGCGTCGACCTGGGCGAAGTCGCGGCCCACGAACTCTCCCTCGTTGAGGGTGATCGAGGGCTCCTCGGTGGGCGGCTCCGAGGTCGGCTCGGTGGAGGCCTCGTCCGTGGTCGGCTCGGTGGAGGCCGGCGTGGAGTCGAGCACGTCGCCGGCAGCGGGCTCGTCGTCGTCGCCCCCGGTCAGGAGCAGGGTCAGCACCACGGCCAGCGCCACGAGCAGCACCACCGCCGCCACGACCGGTCCGGCGGCGCTGCGCGAGGGCTGGGCGGCGGTGGAGGTGGTCGACGTGGCCGGGGGCACCGGGACCGGGGCATCGGCGACCGGCGTGGCCGGCATGACCTGGGTGCGCGGCTCCTCCGGCACGGGTGCGACGGCCGGTACGACGCGCGGCGGGCGTGGCACCACCGCGGTGCCGGGGTCGCGCAGGGCGGCCGCCATGGCCGCGCCGTCGGCGTACCGCTCGCCCGGGTCCTTGGACAACGCGGTGCGCACCACCGCGGCCAGGTCCTGCGGCACGGAGGCGGGCAGGTCCGGGACGGGCTCACGGATGTGCGCGAGCGCGGTGGCCACCGGGGACTCGGCGTCGAACGGGCGCCGGCCGGCCAGGCACTCGAAGGTGACGACCCCCAGGGAGTACACGTCCGAGGCGATCGTGGCGGGCTTGCCCTCCGCCTGCTCGGGGGAGAGGTACTGCGGCGTGCCCATCACCGCCCCGGTGCGGGTGATCTGGGCACCGTCGGCGGCCCGCGCGATCCCGAAGTCGGTGACCTTCACCTTGCCGTCGGGCGTGACGATGAGGTTGGCGGGCTTCACGTCCCGGTGGATGATCCCGGCACGGTGGGCCGCGCCGAGCGCGTCGCCGACCTGGGCCATCAGGTCGCGCACGGCCGCGGGGTCGAGGTCGCGTCCTTGCGAGAGCAAGGCCGACAGCGGCTGGCCGTCGACGAGCTCCATCACCAGGAACGGGCGCGGCTGGCCGCCGGCCTCCGAGGCAGCGCGCTCCCCGACGTCGAAGACCGCGGCGATGCCGGGGTGGTGCAGCGCTGCGGCGTGGCGGGCCTCGGTCTCGAAGCGGGAGCGGAAGACCGGGTCCTCGGCGATGTCGTCCTTGAGGACCTTCACCGCGACCTCGCGCTCCAGCATCGTGTCGGTGGCGCGCCACACCTCCCCCATGCCGCCGGTCGCGATGCGCGAGTCCAGGCGGTAGCGGTGGGCGTCGTCGGCGAAGCGTGCTGCGGGGGTCTGGGTCATCGCCTGCTCCTCTCCCGGGACGCGGGCGTCCCCTGGGTCGTGGTGCGGTGGGCCGGTGTGACTGCTGCTGCGCGGGTCTCGTCTGGTGTCCTCACGAGATGATCGCCTCCATCACAGCCTTGGCGATCGGGCCGCCGAGACGGCCGCCGGCGATCTCCTGACCGGGCGCCTCCTCGATCATCACCGCCACGGCCACCTGGGAGTCGCTGGCGGGGGCGAAGGAGACGAACCAGGCGTACGGCGGCTCGCCGGGGACCCCGCGCTGGGCGGTGCCGGTCTTGCCGGCCACGGCGACGTTGGGGATCGCGGCCGGCGAGGCCGTGCCGTCGTCGACGGTCGAGACCATCAGCTCGGTCAGCACGTCGGCGACCTGCGGGTCGACGGCCTCGCTGAGCTCCTCGGGGTCGGCGGTCTCGGCGTCGTAGTCGGGCGACTGCACCTCGGAGACGACGTAGGGACGCATCACGACCCCGTCGTTGGCGATCGAGGCCGCGACCATCGCCATCTGCAGCGGGGTCGCCTGCACCTCGAACTGCCCGAACCCGGTCTGTCCCAGCTGCGGCGGGTTGACCTGCGAGGGGTAGACCGAGCGGGCCTGCCCGGGGAGGTCCTCGAGGTAGTCGGCGTTGAAGCCGAACTTCTCGGCCTGCTCGAGCATCTTCTCGGCACCGACCTCGATCGCGAGCTGGGCGAAGGTGGTGTTGCAGGACTGCTCCATCGCCTGCCGGAAGGTGATCTCGTCGGTGCCGCAGGCGCGACCCTCGTTGTCGACCACGCCGGAGTCGCCGCTGGTCTGGGGGAGCTGGAAGGTCGCGCCACCCGGCACCAGGGAGTCGGCGCTGTCGTACTTGCCGGACTCCAGCGCTGCCGCGGCGGTGACCAGCTTGAACGTCGATCCCGGCGCGATCCGGGTCTGGACCGCCCGGTTGAGCAACGGGTCGCCCGGGTCGTCGAGCAGGTCGGCGTAGGTGTCGTCGACGGCACCGAAGTCGTGGGAGGCGAGGTCGTTGGGGTCGAAGGTCGGCAGCGACACCATCGCCAGCACCTTGCCGGTGCTCGGCTCGAGGGCCACCACGGAGCCCTCCACGCCGTCGCCGAGCGCCGAGAGGCCCTCGTAGGCGGCGCGCTGCGCCTTGGCGTCGATGGTCAGCTCGACGCTGCCACCGCTCTGCTGCTCGTTGCTGACCAGGTCGACGAGGTTGCGCACGAAGAAGCGCGGGTCCTCGCCGGAGAGCACCGAGTTCTGCGAGGACTCCAGTCCGGTGGCGTTGCCGAAGGTGAAGTACCCGGTCAGCGGCGCGTACATCAACGGCGCCGGGTAGCGACGCTGGAACTCGTAGCGGTCCTCCGACGGCACGCTCTCGGCCACGGGGGTGCGGCCGACCAGGATGGCGCCGCGCTCGCTGGAGTACGACGCCTGCTGCACCCGTTGGTTGCGCGGGTCGTCGTCCAGCGCACCGGCGCGCCAGAACTGGAGGTAGGTCGCGTTGACCATCAGCGCCAGGAACAGCGCCAGGCAGAAGAGCGAGACCGTGCGGATGGGCCGGTTCATGAGGTCCTCACAGCTTGATCACCTGCGTGGACTCGTCGTCGCTCTCCTCCTCGTCGGCCGACAGGTCCGGGACGGGACGACGGGCCTGGTCGGAGATGCGCAGGAGCAGGGCGATGATCACCCAGTTGGCGACCAGCGACGAGCCGCCGTAGGAGAGGAAGGGCGTGGTCAGACCGGTCAGCGGGATCAGGCGGGTGACGCCCCCGATGACGACGAAGACCTGCACCGCGAAGATGCTGGCCAGGCCGGTGGCCATCAGCTTGCCGAAGGAGTCGCGCGAGATGAGCGCCACCCGCAGGGCGCGCTCGACGATGAGCCCGTAGCAGAGCAGGACCGCGATCACGGCGGTCAGACCGAGCTCCTCGCCGATGGCCGCCATGATGAAGTCGCTCTCGGCGTAGGTCACCCGCGTCGGGTCGCCCTCCCCGAAGCCGCGACCGATCAGGCCGCCCCAGCCGAGGCCGAACTGGGCCTCGACGATCTGGTCGGAGAACGGCGGCTGCGCGTTGCGGTAGTACTCGAACGGGTGCAACCAGATGTCGACACGGTCCTGGACGTGGCCCAGCGTCTTCCAGGCGGCGAGCGCACCGCCGAGGAACAGCGAGCCGCCGACCACGATCCAGCCGGGCCGCTCGGTGGCGACGTAGAGCATCACGAGGAACAGGCCGAAGAAGAGCAGGCTGGAGCCGAGGTCGCGCTGGAAGACCAGGATCCCGAGACTGACCAGCCACATCGCCAGGATCGGGCCGAGGTCGCGACCGCGGGGCAGGTCGACGAAGAGCAGCCGGCGCCCGGCGAGGGCGAGGGCGTCGCGGTGCAGCACCAGGTAGCCGGCGAAGGCGACGACGAGCATCACCTTGGCGACCTCGCCGGGCTGGAAGCTCAGGCCACCCAGCTGGATCCAGATCCGGGCCCCGTTGATGGGCTCGAAGAACGGCAGCAACGGCAGCATCAGCAGGACGATCGCGCCGAAGCCGATCGTGTAGGTGAAGCGCGCCAGCACCCGGTGGTCGCGCAGCACCACCAGGGCGGCCACGAAGAGCACCACCCCCAGCGTCATCCAGACCAGCTGCTGCTGGGCGAAGCTGGTCTCCCGCCCCCGGGCCGCGTAGCCGAGGTCGATGCGGTGGATCACGGCCAGGCCGAGGCCGTTGAGCGTGGCCACCAGCGGCAGCAGCACCGGGTCGGCGTACGGCGCCACCAGCCGGATCACGATGTGGGCGGCCACGATCAGCGCGGCCAGCCAGCCGCCGTACCCGATGATGTCGGCCGGCACCTTGCCCTCGACGCCCACGCCGACCGCGGCGTACCCGCCGACGCCGACCGCGAGGGCCAGGACGAGCAGGAAGAGCTCCGCGCCACGCCTGCGGCGGTGCACGAAACCCATCAGCGTCGAGCTGGTGGTCATCAGGCTCACGGATCGATCACCCGGAGCCTTCGTCGGGGACGACCCGGTTGGCCGCGATCTCCTCCACCTTGTCGCGCCCGTCGGCGAGGTCGTCGACCTCGATGGTGGCCTCCACCTGACCGCGGTCGAAGTCGGAGAGCTGGTCGAGCATCACGTCGGTGACCACCACCGGCTCGGAGAGGTCGAAGCCGGGCAGCGAGGCGTCGATGCCGCGGAAGATGACGACCCGGTTGTCCTGCTCGCCGACGAAGTACTGGGTCTGGGCCCACGACCAGGCGGCGGTGGCGCCGATCCACACGACGCCGACCACCACGGCCAGGACCAGGACCCGGCGCAGCCACGCGAAGCGCTCGGGGGCGCGGGGCGCGTAGCGGGCGGCCTCGGGGTCGATCGGCTGCAGCGGGTCGGTGGGAATCGCGAACGGCAGGTGGTCGGGGATCTCGGCCTCGATCGGCTCGAGCTCACCGGTGTCGCCGGAGCGGTGACCACGGAAGAGCGCCCGGGGGAGCCGGCGCTTGAGCTCGGCCGCGGCGCCGACCAGGAGCGGCTCCAGCTCGGCGTACGTCGGGTCCGCGGCGGCCTGCTCGGCCGTCAGGACGTCGGCGACGATGCAGGTGACGTTGTCCGAGCTGCCCGCCTCGAGGCTGGCGCGGACCAGTTCGACGGCGGCGAAGTCCGGGCTGCCCATCGAGAGGATGTCGGCCAGGCGCCCGTCGTCGAGCACGCCGCACGCGCCGTCGCTGCACAGGAACAGCCGGTCGCCGGAGGTCAGCTGGAGCGCGAACAGGTCGGGCTCGGCCTCGTGGATGCCGTCCAGGGCCTTGAGGATCAGGTTGCGGTGGGGGTGGACCCGCGCCTCCGCCTCGGTGATCCGGCCCTCGTCGATCAGGCTCTGCACGAACGTGTGGTCGGTGGTGAGCTGGGAGATCTCGCCGTCGCGGAAGAGGTAGGCGCGGCTGTCACCGACGTGGCCGATGCCGACCCGGTGGCCGTCGAAGAGCGCGACCGTGGCGGTGGTGCTGGTCCCGTTGATGGCGGGATCCTCGTCGACGAGGCGCCCGATCTGGGCGTGGGCGTCGTGCAGGGCCTCGGTCACCCGGTCCAGCAGGGGCGGGCTGTCGGCGGGCGGGGGAGCGAGGTCGAGGCTGCGCAGCTCGGAGACGGCGGTGCTCGAGGCGATGTCGCCGCGGGCGGCCCCACCCACGCCGTCGCAGACCGTCAGCAGCCAGGGCCCGGCGTACCCGGAGTCCTGGTTGTCCTTGCGGACCCGTCCGACGTCGGAGATGGCCGAATAGTGCAGTCGCAGGCCGGGCTCGCCGGCCCCGGGGCCCGCCGCGACGGAGCCGCCGACCTCGATCGTGGGGAGCTCACCGGTCGCCGGCTCGGCGGTGGTGCTCTCGGGGGCCTCGGGGGCCTCGCCCGGGGGCCCGGCCACGGGGGGCTGCGCAGCGGTCCCGCCCGGATCGGGGTCCGGGCCGCTCACTTCTTCAGCTCCAGGATCGTCTTGCCGATCCGCACCTGGGTGCCGATCGCGATCGTGGTGGGCTGGGTGATCCGAACGCTGCCGATGTAGGTGCCGTTGGTGGAGCCGAGGTCCTCGACGAACCACTGGTCGCCCGAGGCCGCGATCCGGGCGTGCCGGGTGGAGGCGTAGTCGTCCTCCAGGCGGATCGCCGCGTCGGTGCCGCGCCCGATCAGGATCGGTGCCTGGGCCAGCGACGCGGTGGCGCCGGCGCTGCTGCCCTGGGTGACCGCCACGTGGGTGGGCGAACCACGCCGCTTGGACGGCTTGGGCTGCTTGGGCGGGCGCGGTGCGCCTGCGCCCTGGCCGCGCGCGGCCTCCGGCACCCGGGCGCCGAACATGTCGGAGCGGATCACCGAGATCGCGGACAGCACGAAGATCCACAGGATCGCCAGGAAGGCGATGCGGATCAGGAACAGGGTCAGCTCAGACATCGGCCCACCCCGGACTCTCGGTCTCCTGCATGGTCTCCACGATGCGCACCGTCAGGGTCGTGTTGCCGACCTTGACCGCCGAGCCGTCGCGCAGCGTCGCGCGGGGCACCTTGCGGTCCCCGACCCGGATCCCGTTGGTCGACCCGAGGTCGTGGACCTCGATCAGCGGGTCCTGACCCTCGCGGCCCAGGGTGATCAGGAACTCGGCGTGCCGTCGGCTGATGCCCGGGTCGTTGATCCGGATGTCGGCGTCGGTGCCCCGGCCCACCACGAGCCCGGGCGGCTGCAGCGGGTGCTGGCTGCCGTTGACCTCCAGCAGCGCGTGGGCGCGCCGTACCTGCGTGTGGGTCGCGGTGCCGGTGACCTTGGCCTGCGCCTGGCTGCGGATCCGGAAGCGTCCCGTGGTCAGGTCGTCGGCCGACTCGAAGTCGATGTGGATCGGGCCCGGGAAGACGTAGGCCTGCCCGTCGGCGTGCTTCTTCAGCGTGTCGGACAGCTCCCGCGCCAAGGTGGAGTCGTACGGCGCCAGCCGCTCCAGGTCGGTGTCGGAGAGTTCCACGTGGAACGAGTTGGGCACCAGGCGCCGGTCCCGCGAGAGGATCTGGGCGTTGTTGTCGAGCTCGCGCTCGAGCGCGGCGGCGATCTCGACCGGCTGCACGGCACTGCGGAAGGTGCGGGCAAAGGCTCCGGAGATCATCGACTCCAGACGCTGCTCGAAGCGCTGCAGGCCTCCCATCCGCACCCCTCCTCTCGTCGCTCTGCTCGATCCTGCTCGGCTCGGCCCGCCCTCGGGGGGCCGGGCACGCCGAGCGCCGGTCGGTGGACCGGACGTAGCGACGATCGTAGCCACCCGGCAGGGACGATCCCTGCACCATCACCACCCGGACGTCGAGAGGATCGGCACAGGGCGCCGCGCGTCGTCGACGTCGCTCCCGGGCGGGCCGGGGCCAAGCGCCTGCCCGGTGCCGCCAGGTGCCTGCCCGGTGCCGGCCTGGTGCTGGGCACGGGCCGGGGGTGGGGGGTGCCGGTTTGGGGATGCTCGCGCGGCGCGATACCTTTGCCCGGCTCACTTTGCGCGAGTGGCGGAACGGCAGACGCGCTGGCTTCAGGTGCCAGTGTCCGAAAGGGCGTGGGGGTTCAAATCCCCCCTCGCGCACCAGCACGAACGGCTCGACCTCGACGCGTGGACCCCCCGGGTCCGCGCGTTGCTCCGTTTTCCACGAGTTTGGGGGGAGGGGCTGCGGTGTCGTCACTCTTGCGTCTAACCTGTGCGAAGCCGCCCCCCGCTCGACCGTGGGGGGAGAGCGGGGGCCGGTCCTAACCCCCGGGCGGCTGTTCCTCGGATTCACCCCCCCACGATGCGTGAGCGCCCGGCGCGCCGGGCGCCCGGCACCGCCCCCTTCGGGTGGTGGGCAGGCCCCGCGGCCGCCCTAGGCTCGCGGCATGTCCGCGACCGTTCCCTCGCTCCTGCAGCGCGCCCTCGACACCGCCCTGGACCGGTCCCTGGTCCTCGGCTACACCCGGATCGGGCCCGCCGTCCGGCGGCGTTGGTGGGCCCCTGACGCCGAGCCCGGCAGCCTGGCCGGCAGGCACGTGGTGGTCACCGGCGCGACGTCCGGGATCGGGACCGCGATGGTGGAGTCGTTCCTCGACCTCGGGGCCACCGTGCACGTCCTGGGCCGCAACGCCGCCAAGGTCACCGACCTCGTGGCCGACCTGCGTCGCCGACGGCCCACGGCAGAGCTGGTCGAGGAGGTCTGCGACGTGGGCGACCTGGACGCCGTACGCGCCTGGACCGACGACCTCGCCGCCCGCATCGAGGACCTGCACGCGATCGTGCACAACGCCGGCGTGATGCTGCCCGAGCGCACCGAGTCGCCCCAGGGCCACGAGATGGCCCTGGCGGTCCACGTGCTCGGTCCGCACCTGATGACCGAGCGGTTGCTGCCCCTGCTCGGCGCCGGCGGTGGCGGCACCGTGGTGATCATGTCCTCGGGCGGGATGTACTCCGCCGGGCTGCGCTCGACGCCCGACGAGATCGAGTACCGCGACGGCGAGTACGACGGGGTCCGCGGCTACGCGCGCACCAAGCGCATGCAGGTGGTGCTGGCCGATGCCTGGAGCCGACGCCTGCGCGGGGGCGAGGTCGCCGTGGAGAGCACCCACCCGGGCTGGGCGGCGACACCCGGGGTGAGCGACAGCCTGCCGGGCTTCGACAAGGTGATGGGCCCGCTGCTGCGCACGCCCGCCTCCGGCGCCGACACGGCGGTATGGCTGGTCGCCACCCGCCCCGACTCCTCGGGCACCCATCACTTCTGGCACGACCGGGCGACCCGGCCGACGACGTACCCCTTCCAGCGCCGACAGGAGCCGGGCGCCGAGCGGGCGTTCCTCGACTACGTCGCCGGGGCCACCGACTCGGTCTGGCCGCACTGACCCGGTCTGACCACCGCGCCGCCCGAGGCCCCTGCCCGCGCCCTGTCCATACTGGGCAGATGTCGCCCGACGAGCCGCACGCACCACGTCCGGGGGCGGAGGCTCTCGCGGAGCCGCTGCGCTCCCGGTGGAGCCCCAGCGTCTTCGATCCCGCCCACGAGGTGACCCGTGAGGAGATCGAGGTCCTGCTGCGCGCCGCGCAGTGGGCGCCGAGCGCCGGCAACAGCCAGCCCTGGCGATACGTCGTCGCTCCGCGCGGCGGCCCGGCTCACGACCTGCTGGTGCCGACCCTGAGTCGAGGCAACTCCGGCTGGGTGCCGCGGGCCTCCCTGGTCCTGCTCGCCGGCGTCCAGGTGGCGGCGGACCCCGACGACCCGCACGGCGCCGACGGCAGGGCGCCCGCGAGCCTCGACCACGCGCGCCACGACCTCGGCCAGGCCTCGGCCCACCTCACCCTGCAGGCGCGGGCGATGGGGCTGCACGCCCACCAGTTCGCCGGCTTCGACCGCGAGACCGCGGCGGCGGCGCTCGGGGTGCCGTCGTACGTCGAGCTGATGACGGGCATCGCCATCGGCATCGCCCTCGCCGAGTCCGGCGACCGGGCGCTGGCCGAGGACGACGACCTGATCGTCTCCGACCGGGCCCGCGAGCACCGCGCCCGCGTGCGGCGTCCGCTCGCCGAGATCGCCTTCGGCAGGCGGTGGGGCGAGCCGTGGACGACCTGATGCCACGGCGGCGCCGGGTCTCCGGGTGGGTGCTCGTGGCGCTGGCGATCCTGATCAACCTGCCCGTGGCCACCAGCACCTACCTCGACTGGCGTCTGTCCCGCTCGGGGGTCGACGTCGAGGCCGTGCTCGTGGACAGCCAGGCGGCCGGGGAGGGGGGAGACGGCTACGCCCTGGCGTTCACCTTCGACCCCGACATCGACCCGGAGCAGACGGTGTGGACGGCCCCGGTCACCGAGGCCGCCTTCGACCGGGCCGTGCGGAGCGAGGTCGTCCGGGCCCGGGTGCTGCCCGACCGACCGTCCGCCTACGAGCTGGAGGGGGAGGTCACCAGCGGCCTGGGCTGGCTGGTGACCGGGTTCGCCGACGCCTGCCTGCTCGCGATGGTGCTCCTGCTGCGCCGGGGCGGTCAGGAGCGACTGCTCCAGCTGGTGGCCCTCGAGGACGTCCAGCGGCACCTGCCGGGCGCCGGTCCGCGCACCGGGTTCGAGGACCTCGGCGGCGAGACCTACCTGGTCGTCGGCGAGATCTGCCGCATCGAGGACGACGCGGTGGTCGTCGACGCCGGCGAGCGGCGGGTCCGCGTCCGGCTGGGGCCCTACGACAACCGGGTGGGGTACCAGCAACCCGGCCGGGTGACGGCTCGCCTGTCAGACTGAGGCCCATGACCTCTCTCCAGGACTTCAGTGCGACCAGTCTCGACGGCCAGGAGGTCGATCTCTCGGCGTACGCCGGGCAGGTCGTCCTCGTCGTCAACACCGCCTCGCAGTGTGGCTTCACCCCGCAGTACCAGGGCCTGCAGGAGCTCTTCACGCAGTACCAGGACCAGGGGTTCACCGTCCTCGGCTTCCCCTGCGACCAGTTCGGCAACCAGGAGCCCGGCGACTCGGCCGAGATCGGCGCGTTCTGCGAGAAGAACTACGGCGTCACCTTCCCGATGATGAGCAAGATCGAGGTCAACGGCGACAACGCCCACCCCGTCTACCAGTGGCTGCGCCAGGAGAAGGGCGGGATGCTCGGCTCCAAGATCAAGTGGAACTTCACCAAGTACCTCGTCGGCAAGGACGGTCAGGTCATCGATCGCTACGCCCCGACGACCAAGCCGGAGAAGATCGCCGGCGACATCGAGAAGGCCCTCGCGGCCTGAGGTCGAGGAGTCGAGATGACTGCCTTCTCCGCCACCACGACCGCCGAGGCGGTCGTCCCCGTGGAGCGCGAGCGGGTGTGGGACGTCCTGGTGGACCCCGACCTGGTCGCCCGCTTCACGCCGTTCGTCTCCTCGATCACCGCCGAGGACGAGCACTGGATCTGGACCCTGTCCGGGCTCAGGGTCCTGGGCAAGGGATTCTCGGCGACCTTCACCGAGCGGATGACGCTCGAGGAGGGCAAGCGGATCGAATTCACCCACGACCCGCCGAGGGGCGCGAAGGAGCGGGCCGGGGTGCACGGCTGGTACGCCCTGTCCGACCACGACGGCCCCGGCGGCGGCGTGCTGCTGGAGACCAGCCTGGAGATCTGCGTCGACCTGCCGCTGCCCAAGCTGTCCGGAGGTGCCGTGCGTTCGACGATGAAGGGCGTGATGGCCCAGATGGGCGACCGCTTCTCGAAGAACCTGCTCGACCACCTGGGCGTGGGCTGACTCGTCGCAACTCCACGAGCGTGCAGTTCTGACACCCCCGGCCCCGGCACGACCCGGGCCGCTACTTGCTCGTAACCGCGCGCCGGGAGCAGGGTGGGCGGGTGTCCCGCACCGCAACGGCCTCGTCGTACTCGATCACCATGCGCCTGCACACGGCGCCGGACCACGCCGTCGTGGGGGCGGTCGCGACCGCGATCGCCGCGGCCGGCGGGATCGTCACCGCCATCGACGTCGCCGAGTCGAGCCACACGCGCCTGGTCCTGGACGTCACCTGCTCGGCGGGGGACGCCGAGCACGCCGACCTGCTGGTCGCCGCGGCCGACGGGGTCGAGGGCATCGAGGTGTACAAGGTCAGCGACCGCACGTTTCTGCTCCACATCGGCGGCAAGATCTCGGTCTCCTCGAAGGTGCCGCTGAAGAACCGCGACGACCTCTCGATGGCCTACACCCCGGGCGTGGGCCGGGTGAGCCAGGCGCTGGCGGACAACCCGGAGGACATCCCGCGGCTGACCATCAAGGGCAACTCCGTCGCCGTCGTCACCGATGGCTCCGCCGTGCTCGGGCTGGGCAACATCGGTCCTGGTGCCGCCCTGCCGGTGATGGAGGGCAAGGCCGCGCTGTTCAAGCGGTTCGCCGACATCGATGCCTGGCCGATCTGCCTGGCCTCGCAGGACACCGACGAGATCGTGCGCGCCGTAGAGATGATCGCCCCCGGCTTCGGCGGCATCAACCTCGAGGACATCGCCGCCCCCCGCTGCTTCGAGATCGAGCGCCGCCTGCGCGCGAGCCTGGACATCCCGGTCTTCCACGACGACCAGCACGGTACGGCGATCGTCGTGCTGGCCGCCCTGACCAACGCCCTGCGCGTCGTGGGCAAGGACCTCGCCCGGTCCCGCGTGGTCGTGGCCGGCGGCGGGGCCGCCGGGTCGGCGATCGTCACCCTGCTGCTCGCCGCGGGGGTCACCGACGTCGTGGTCTGGGACCGCGAAGGCTGCCTGGCCGCCGGCATGACCGGACTCTCCGACGCCAAGGCCGAGCTGGCGAGGGCGACCAACCCCCGCGGTGTCACCGGTGACCTGCGCGCGGGCCTCGCGGGGGCCGACGTCTTCGTGGGCGTGAGCGCTCCGGGTGTGCTGCAGGCGGAGTGGATCCAGGACATGGCCGAGGACGCCGTGGTCTTCGCCCTGGCCAACCCCGACCCGGAGGTCGATCCCGGCGAGGCCGGCAGGTACGCCGCGGTGGTGGCGAGCGGGCGCTCGGACTACCCCAACCAGATCAACAACGTGCTCGCCTTCCCGGGCGTCTTCCGGGGTCTCCTCGATGCCCGTGCGCACGAGGTCTCGATCGACATGCTGCTGCGCGCAGCCGCCGCGATCGCCCACGTCGTCAAGGACGAGGAGCTCAACTCGAGCTTCATCATCCCGACCGTGTTCCACCCGGACGTGCCGGGTGCCGTGGCTGCGGCCATCCGGGAGGGCACCGCCCAGGACGGCGCGGCTAGCCGTCCTGCCGCGGACGCTCCGGGGGCTGGACCAGCATGAAGCGCTCGGGTCGGAACGTCACGACGTCCGACAGCACCGCGTCGCGGAGCCGCTCGTTGACGGCGCGCACGCTGACCGCGAACGGGTAGGCCGTGTAGGCGACCGTGAGCTCGTAGGTGCCGTCCTTGCGGGGTGAGGGGTCGCGGTAGACGACCCGGGTGCCCGCACCGGTGCGTGCGGGCCGGATGCCGTCGTAGCGGTTGGCGAAGTAGTTCAGCCCCCGCTCGAGGTCGGACCGCTCGCTGTAGTTGACGGTGGCCCTGGTGCCGGAGATCCGCTGCCGGCAGGTGTACTCGAGCGGCCGTGGGTTGCCGTTGTCGGGGTAGACCACGGGCTTGCACGCCGCGGAGCCGGGCTTGAACGACGGGAAGGCCCAGCGGAGCCCGGGCACCCCCGTGGGGGTCGGGCACTCGTCGGCCACCTCGACGGCGTCGTTCCAGCAGGTCACGATCGGTGCGGGGGGCGGGTCCGGCTGGACCTCGGCCCAGAGCATCTGCGCGCCCACGGTCCCGCTGTAGCCCAGTCCCAGGATCAGGGGGATCAGGACGATCGGCGCGCGCCAGCGCAGCAGGGTCGCCCAGAACCCGCGGCGGACGCGGTCTGGCTCGGTCATGGATCGGCGCTCTCCGTGGTCGAACTGGGCGGTACCCATTGTGGCTCCAACGCCCTCCTCGGGGGCGGATTCCGCTCACCTGATGGGCAGGGTGTCGTCGCGCGGTAGTGACGGCGGTGGCGGCGGAGTGTGAAGCCGTGTGACGGGAGTGACGACCCGACGCGCCGTTTCGGGCTAAAAAAGTAAAGATTTATCCAGGAAATGTGCTTCCGTACCCGATCTGATGAGGCGTATGCGGAGAAAACCATGCAAACTTGAGGCATGTCCTACGGAGTGATCGCCTCGAAGTCGGCCAACGTCATGGTCGAGACCACCTCAGGGGTGGGTGGATCCGACAGCGATCTGGTTCTCGACCGCTTCCAGAGCATTTGGGGAGCAGCCTGGGTGCCGGGTCGGCTGACGGTCACCCGCCTCCACGTCAACTTCATCCCCAGCCGCGCCGGGCGTGGCATGGCGATGATGGACCTCAACCTGCGCGACATCGAGCAGGTGGAGCTCGCCGGCGGGCGGGTCTCCAAGGTGATGGGTCTGCGGACCAGCACCCACGTCGTGCACGTGCGCTCCCTGGGCGCTTCCGGGCTGGCGACCGAGGTCGCCCAGCTCGCCGAGGCCGCCAAGAAGCTGCCGCTGCGTCGGCGCTGAGCCCGGGCCGCCGGGCCCTTTACAAAAACTCCCCTCTTGTCAAAACAGTTTACACCTCTTATGGTCTTGTAAACCCCAGACGAGAGGCAGGGAGTCGATGGCGACCACACCCGCATCCGAGGAGATCCCGCACAGCACCGTCCCCGACGGGTCGACCGAGAGCTGGAAGGACTCCAAGCGCTACCTGTGGCTGATCGGTCTGGTCGTCCCGTCGCTGGCCTTCGTGGCCTTCGGGATGTGGGCCGCCACCGGCTGGAGCGTCTGGTTCTGGCTCGGACCGATCGTCGTCCTCGGAGCGGTCCCGCTGCTCGACCTGGTCGCCGGCCTGGACCGGTCCAACCCGCCGGACGACGCCATCGAGGCCCTCGAGGCCGACAAGTACTACCGGTGGATCACCTACCTGTTCCTGCCGATCCAGTACGCCGGCTTCATCGCCGCGATGTACGTCATCGCCAACGGTGCCCCCTTCGGCCTCGGTGAGCTGTCCGTCGCCGCCAAGATCGGGCTGGCCCTCAGCATCGGCACGATCGGCGGCATCGGGATCAACACCGCCCACGAGCTCGGGCACAAGCGGGAGGCCAACGAGCGCTGGCTCTCCAAGATCGCGCTGGCCCAGAGCTTCTACGGCCACTTCTACATCGAGCACAACCGCGGTCACCACGTCCGGGTCGCGACCCCCGAGGACCCCGCCAGCTCGCGGCTCGGCGAGTCGTTCTACGCCTTCTGGCCGCGCACCGTGATCGGGTCGTTGAAGAGTGCCTGGCGGGTGGAGAAGAAGCGGTACGCCCGCAAGCAGCAGCACCCGTTCCGTCCGGGCAACGACGTCCTCAACGCCTGGGTGATGTCGGCGGTGCTCTTCGGTGCGCTGGTGATCTGGCTCGGACCCTCGATCCTGCCCTACCTGGTGCTCCAGGCCGTGGTGGGCTTCTCGCTGCTCGAGGTCGTCAACTACATGGAGCACTACGGGATGCTGCGCCAGAAGGTCGGCAACGGCGCGCGGCAGCGCTACGAGCGCGTGGATCCCTCGCACTCGTGGAACTCCAACAACATCGCGACCAACGTGCTGCTCTACCACCTGCAGCGCCACAGCGACCACCACGCCAACCCCACGCGCCGCTACCAGACGCTGCGCGACTTCGAGGAGAGCCCGGTGCTCCCGACCGGGTACGCCGGCATGATCGTGCTCGCGCTCTTCCCGCCGGTCTGGCGACGCGTGATGGACCGCCGGGTGGTCGCCCACTTCGGTGGCGACGTCAACCGCGCCAACATCCACCCGCCGAAGCGCGAGAAGGTCCTGGCCCGGTACGCCGCCGCGGCGCCCGCCGCCACGACCACCCAGGAGACGGCCGCCACCACGGCGCCGGCCGGTGGCGCGCACGCGGCGGAGGTGCTCGCCGCCCGCTGCCCGGGATGCGGCTACACCTACGAGGTCGCGGCCGGCAACGAGCTCGAGGGCTTCGCCGCCGGCACCGCCTGGGACGACGTGCCCGACGACTGGTGCTGCCCCGACTGCGGGGTCCGCGAGAAGGTCGACTTCGTCCCCGTCGAGCCGGCCTCCCTGGGCTGACGCTGCGCCGTCGAGCC
>NZZG01000162.1 GCA_002698575.1 Pimelobacter sp.
CAGTGAGAGCAGGGCACGCAGGCCGCGACGCGTGCGGGCCACGGCGTACTCCTCCAGGCCCTCGCTGATGGAGTAGAGGAAGGCCAGCATCGCCGCCTCCGCAACCTCACCGAGGATCACCGCGCCCACAGCGGCGATCGTCATCAAGGTGCCGACCCCGATCTTGCCCTTGGCCAACCGCTTCAGCGTGTTAGGGACGAAGGTCCACGCGCCGAGCGCCAGGGCGACGGCGTTCAGCCCGGTCACCACCCCCTGGGATGCGTCGTTCAGATCAGCCACGAAGCCGGCGACGAGGAAGAGGCCGGCCGCAGCGGCGAACCGCAGCTCACTGACCTCCCACAGACGCTCGGGCTCCTGCTCCTCCAGTTCGTTGCTGTCTTCTCGGGGCTCGTCGGAGCCGCAGCCACAGGCGTCAGTCACAGTGCACGTTCCTTCGTGGTGGGGGCGTCGGGGCGGGACTCGGACAACGGGTCAGCGGGTCCGTAGATGGGGCACAGGTCGACCGACTCGCCGGTCAGGGCGAGCAGCTGCTCGGCTGCGCCGAGAAGATCCATCAGCTCAGGGTGGGCGATGGAGTAGAACATCTGACGACCCTCCGGTCGCCCGACGATGAGGCCGCAGTCGCGGAGGCAGGCGAGGTGACCGGACACGGTTCCCTGAGCCAGCCCGAGGGCCTGGGTGAGGTCCACGACGCGTCGCTCTTCATCGGCGAGATGGCGGATGATTGACAGCCGGTTGCGGTCCGCGAGGCCGTGGAACAGGGCCGCGCCGCGCCTGAGGCCCGCGTCGGCATGGGTCGTTGTCATTGGCATAGCCCGATGATAGCGGCAGTGTGATTGATCGTCCACGTCCGCTGTCAGCGATCACGCTAGGCCGCCATCCTGGTCACCGTCTTCCTGGCCTGGCCGCCTCGAACCTGACCGCCCTGAAGGTGATCGGCGTCGGCCTGACACTCGCCGTCATTCTCGACGCGACCATCATCCGCGCCCTGCTCGTGCCCGCGATCATGCGACTGGCCGGAGAGGCGAATTGGTGGGCCCCCGCGCCGCTACGGCGCCTGCACCAACGGCTGGGCCTCACCGACTGACCCAACCCGGCTCATCCCGGACACAAGAGGAAGGCGGAGCGGGTTTTCGGTATCCCCATCACGAACGTCGCCCTGCCGACCATCGCCACCGAGCTGGCTGTCGGCACCGACGCCCTGCGCTCAAGCACTTCGGGCGAGGCAGAGGTCAAGAGACAGCGATGAGTCACCGACCGTGCGCCGTGCCTAGTGCCGGGAACCGTGGGTACCGTCGACCAACGACACCGGAAGGGTGATCACCTTGAATCTCTCGGACCTCAAGTCGGCCGGCAGCACGATCGCGCTGCTTCGCGATCCCTACCGTTTCATCTCGCGCCGGGCCTCCGAGCTCGGTGCAGACGCCTTCCTGACCCGGCTCCTGCTGCGGCCGACGACCTGCATGACCGGCGTCGAGGCCGCCGGTGTCTTCTACGATCCGGCACGGTTCCAGCGGGCCGGAGCTGCGCCAGGTGCACTGCAGAAGACCCTCTTCGGCCAAGGAGGCGTACAGGGTCTCGACGGCGAGGACCATCGCCAACGCAAGGCAATGTTCCTCCAGATCGTTCAACCCGACCGAGTTGAAGCGCTTGCCGAAAGCGTCACTCGCTCGTGGCGGCGAGCCGTGGACGACTGGGAGGCCGTCGGACGGATTCAGCTCTATCCCCGGCTCCAGGAGCTGCTGACCCTGGCCGTTTGCGAGTGGGCAGGCGTACCCCTGCCTGCGGCCGAGGTCGAGGACCGCACCCGGCAGCTCAGTGCCCTTTTCGATGAGGCCGGGCAGATCGGCGTCAGTCACCTTCGCTCGCGGGCCGCTCGCAGAGCGGCTGACCGATGGGCCGCCGCCGTCATCGATCACGTCCGGGCCGGCAAGCTGGACCCGCCTCCGTCGTCCGCGGCGTACGTCGTCGCCCACCACCGTGAGCCGAACGGTCGTCCGATGGCGTCCCGCGTGGCAGGGGTGGAGCTGCTCAACGTGCTGCGACCCACAATCGCCACGGCGGTGTACATCACGCTCGTTGCGCACGCGCTCGACGCTCATCCGGCCTGGAGGAAGCGGCTCGCCACCGGTGACGGAAGTGAAGACACGGCGTTCGTGGAAGAGGTGCGCCGTCCATACCCGTTCTTCCCGGCTGTGGCTGCCGTCGTCCGCGAGGACTTCCACTGGGGGGGCCACCTGTTCGTGAAGGGCCGCCGCGTCCTGCTCGACCTGTATGGCACGAACCACGACAACCGGTACTGGATCAACCCGGAACGCTTCGACCCCGAACGGTTCCTCGGCGAGGAACCCGATCGGTTTGCGTTCGTGCCTCAGGGCGGGGGCGACCCCGCTGCGCATCATCGGTGCCCCGGCGAGCCGATCGCGACACGGCTCATGGTCGTGGCCCTCGATCAGTTCGTCAGGCACATGACCTATACCGCGGTGGCCCCGTCTGCTCCCGTCGACTTCGGTCGACTCCCGGCACTGCCAACCGGCGGTTATCCGATCCGACTTGTGGCGACCGGCATCTCCGCCTGACCTGGACCACGTGGGTGGCGGACCCGTGGTGCGGAGCTAGCATTCCAGGAGAGAGATCCCGCGGCGCGCCGTCCGAACGGTCGTCGTCACACGATCATCGAGGTGGTTTGTCGGTGGACCAACCGATCTACTGGGGGTTGCTGCTGGCGACGGCCAGTGTCCTGGTCGGAGCACGTCTCGCCGCTCGGCGTCCACTGTGGCGAAGCCACTCCAGCGCAATTTCAACAGGCGACCTGGTCGTGACCGTGACAGCAGCTGCGATTTTGGCGTTCCATTGCGCGGCGATGTTCTTCGCCGACTGGGTGGACGCGGTTCCGTTCGCTGAGGCCCCGGCAGCCGCCGTACGCGACCTCGACAGCCTCGCCAGCGAGGTGTCCTACTGGGTGCCTGCCGTGGCGCTGATAATCGCCCTACGCCAGGTGTGGGTGTGGCCACCGGCGGTGGCCTTGTTGGTCGTGACACTGGGCGGAGTGGGCTACACGATGTTCGTGCCCCATGCCCTCACGACTCACCTGGCGTGGCTGGCAGCCGCTGTCGTCACCTTGGTACTGCTCGGTACCGCGCTCGTTTCTTCCAGCGTCCCACGAGGTTCAGTCTCGAGCGCCCGCCTCTGATGCCGCATCCTCGAGGACTGGAAGGATGCGTAGGCAGGCGCTTGCGGATCTGCCGGAGCGCCTGTCGCTGACCTCGGCGGCTGTGGCTGTGGCCGGCCGTGAGGGCTTGGGCAAGAAGACGGTGCGCCATGAGCGTAGCCAGCTCAGGACGCGGCGGGGACTGGACGGTTCTCTCGCTCAGGTGCTCCAGTCTCAGCTCGCTGTCCGCGTGCTCGCCTAATCGTCATGCTTGCGACGGCCCCCTTGGGCCCCGGTTCCGCGGCCGCGTTTGTGAGGGTCAGTCAGACGGGCATGTACCGGATTCGTACCAAGCGAAGTGACGGACACGGGAAACGCCGCCGAACGACCGAGGGGTAGCGCGACGGCCTTCCTGCAAATCGGGAGGCGGTCGACCGACGCACGCTGTCCGCGGCTGTCATTCGCGCGGAGCGGGCCACAGAGGCGGGGATGTACCCGCGCCTGTCACGGAGGTCGCCGTCGCGTCCTCGCGTAAGTCTTCCGAGGCCTCTACGGCGCGATCATCGTCGAGGACCCGGACCCCATCCCTGTCACCCGCGAACGGGTGCTCGTGATCTCCGACCTCACCCTTGACTGGGACGGTCAGGTCGTGCAGCCGTCCACGATGGGCCGGATGATGCGTACCCGGCGCCGGTCGAGACCGCCTGCTGTTGGCTGCGGCGGGCAGCGAGCCTTCGCTCGGATGAGATTCGAGCCATGCCACGTTTATGTCCCGAAAACGGTATCGCAAGCCATCTAGCGACGTCAGATAGCATCAAGAGGATTGGGCGCCGTCGCCTCGTTCACTGTGCGTTTGCGCAGGTCAGAGCGCGAGGCAGCAAAAAGCAGCAAGCAGGCTCGCAACCCGTCACCACCGAACTGTGAGTCCAGAGGTCGCAGGTTCAAATCCTGCCCCCGCTACAAATGAAGGCCTTCTGATCAGCGGAAACGCTGACCAGGGGGCCTTCCAGGTTTTTGCCCAGAAGCCATTAGTGGGCGGAAATTGGGCTCTATGTGGGCCCCCTTTGAGCGTGTGCCGACGATGCGAACTCGCAAATGCCCTCGCCGTGTCTGCAGCGAGGGCATTCCGGAATGGCAGATTCGGCCGCGATCCGGATCACGTCTTCGGCGTCATGGGCGGCCGGAACCGTTCGAGGTAGTCGGTCAGGTCGGGTGCGACCTTGGCCTTGTGGATGTAGTGCTCAAGGGTGATGTCCTCGTTGGCGTGACCCAGTTGGGCTTGCGCTGCCTTCGAGTCGACCGTCTGGTCGATGAGGGTTGCCACCGACTTGCGGAAGGTATGGAAAGTGACCCAGTCGTAGGCGGTGTCATCGACCACCCGGTTCCACAACCGCTCCCAGTTGGAGACCTGGCGCCACGTTCCGTTGCGCGTCGTGAAGACCGCGCCGTTCCTGTTTGCGGGACTTTCGACCATCCGGCGCATCAGGATGTCGACCGAGAATGGTGGCAGGAACAGGGTCCGGTAGCCGGCCTCCGACTTCGTCCACGGCTGGCGGAACGTTCCCTTGCCGGTCTCGGTCACGATGGTTCCCGATACCGTCAGGGTGGGGGTATCGGACGAGAGGTCGATCTCGGGGTAGATGAAACCGGCTGCCTCGCCGATGCGACAGCCCGTGGCAAGCATCAGGTCGACGATGTCGCGCAGGTCTGTTGTCATGCGCGGACCCGGCCGCGTGCGCTTCATCTCGATGTCGATGAGCGCACGGACTTCGTTGACCTGGCCGAGGTCGAGATAAGTGATTTCCTTCCGCGGTCGTGAGATCCGCGCGACCTCCTTCACCGGATTCGCCGGGATGGCGTCATGCCGGACCGCGATGCCGAACATCTGGTGCAGCGCGTTCCGCAGCTTCGTCACATCGGCTCCGGTTGCGGCACGGTCCTTGATGACTCGGTCGATGACACTGGTGCGACAGTCAGCGACTCTGCGCTGCCCGATAGCAGGGAGGACCTGGTTGTTCACCACGCTCCGGTAGGCACGCAACGAGTTGGCGCTGACATTGTTGTCGACCTCCTTCTCCTTCAGCCAGAAGGCGGCCAACTCTGCGATCGACTTCTGTCCTGTCAGCTCGCCGTCCCCGACATCTGAGCCCTTCAGGGTCTGCAGTTTCTGGATGAGGGCGGTTCGGGCGGCCGACTCGCTGTGAGCACGGGCGCGCTGCTTGGCTACTCGGCCGCTAAAGAGGGCGTAGCGCGCCTCGGCCTGGTAGGTGCCGGTCCTTGTTCGCGTCACGCTGATCTTCCCCCAGGTTCCAGGGGGCATGGGGGGCCGGCCGCTCATGGGTTGGCCTCACGCGAACGCAGCGAGATGGTGCCGAAGGCATAAGAGTGACGAGACATGATGCCTTTCGGCTACAAGGTGCTGATCTTGGGCGACCCCAAGGACGAGTACGAGCGGCTGTGCCGCGCCTTCGGCGTCGAGCCCTTCGCGATCGGCCCCGGCATGCGCACGGATCAACCCACTCGCGATGGGGCCGCTGGGCCAGGGCTGGGAGAACCTCTCGGCCGAGGAGTCCCAGCGTCGCGCCACCATCATCTTCGGTCGCTGGCTGACCCTGGTCCGCGGCCTGGTGGGCTCGATGCGCATCGGCACCAATCACGTCCCCTTCGGCCCCACCGACGCCGACGTGGTCCACACCGCCCTGGAGCACCTCACCGGCTACAGCGATGGCAGCTCGGTGCTGCGGGAGACCACCATCCCCGAGCTGTGGCACCTGCTGCACAATCCCACCGAGGACCTCATCGAGCGCTCGCGCTACGCCAGCCGCCAGCAGTTCCTCGACGAGACGCGGCTGCTGCGCGACGCGCTCGGCCAGCTCGTCAAGGGAGCACTCGCCGGCCTGTTCGACGCCCCCACCAACATCGAGGTCGACTGGTCGGCCCCGATCCAGTCGCTGTCCCTGTCGCGGCTCGACGACCTCGGCGACGAGGCGGTGGGCATCGCGCTCCTTGCGCTCAACTCCTGGGGACGCGGGATGCGCGAGACCGCCGACGCCGGCGACCTGCGCATCGTCGTGCGGGACGAGTCCTGGCGCCAGCTGCGGCTGGGCCCGGACGCGGTCAAAAGCTTCGACGCCGACCTGCGGCTGAGCCGCGGCATGGCCGGTCGCGGCGGCGACATCCAGTTCGCGATCGCCCACAAGCCCTCCGACCTGCTCGCCGCCGGCGACGTCGGCTCCCAGGCCGCCACCATCGCCAAGGACCTCCTCGACCTCGCCGACGTCAAGATCCTCGGCGGACAGAACCCCAAGGTCGCCCGCGAGCTCGACTTGATGCTCGGCCTCGGACCCATCGCCCAGGACCTCGTCACCGGCTGGGCGCGCCAGGACAAGGGCCGCGCGCTTTGGTCGGTGGGGGAGTCGACCTACAAGGTCCAGACCGTGCTGCACCCGCTAGAGAAGCAGCTCACATGGACCAACGAGGCCATCGAGGCCGCGGCCTCCTGAGCCGCCCGAGCTGAGGTCGATACGTCGTGAAGAAGGTCCTCCTGGCGGGTCTGCCGGTGCTGGTGATCCTCGCCGCGCTGCCGCTGATCGGCGCGGTGATGATCACGATGTCGACCCAGGCGGCCGCCGAGTGCCGCACCCAGGCCGACACCACCGTCTCCAGCGCTCTCGGCGACCTCGGCGACATCGAGGGACCGGTCGGCGGGCCCGTCAAGGGCGCGGTGACCCTCTCCCAGGCCAACATCAAGGTCAGCCTCCCGCTGTCGGCCTTCAACTCCGACATGAACACGACGCTCAGGTCCGATCCGGACTTCGTCACCCTGAACGAGATCAGCAGCCGCAGCCTCGCCCAGATCCAGAGCGCAGCCCCCGGCTACGAGGTGTTCCGTGAGGCCCCCGCCGGCGGTCCGGACTCGATCGAGTCGATGGGCAACGCCGTGCTGTGGAAGCGCGACACGTGGACCAAAGTCAACGCCGGGCGGGTCAAGATCGTCTCCGACGACCAGCTCTACTTCAAGGGCAACCCACGGACCTGGGACCGCTACGCCACCTGGGTGATGCTGCAGCGCAAGAGCGACGGCGCAGTGGTCTCGGTCATCGGCACGCACCACATGACCAACCCCCACAAGTTCCCTCGCCAGCACGGCAACCCGGCCCTCACCCGAGCCCAGCAGTACGGCGCCGGAATGGACATCCTGGTCCAGCTGACGAACTCGCTGTCCTCCCACGGCCCCGTCGTCATCGGCGGCGACATGAACACCCACGCCTCCTACACCGACCTGCCCTGGTCGGCGGTCTCGAAGATGAAGGCAGCCGGCTACGGATGGGCCAACCACTCGGTCGACTTCGTCTTCTTCCCCCAGAGCCAGGGCGCACGGCTCGCCAACAGCTCGACCGGGCCCCTGGTCTCCGACCACCAGTGGCTCACCGCCCGGATCGACATGAACGGCGCCGGACCCACGTCAGGAAGCGCGACCGTCGGCACCGAAACCGGCACCCGCACCGGCACCGGCACGGTGGCCGACACCTCGAGCACGTCCCGGAACTCCGGCGACGTCGACGCCGCTGTCGACGCCGCGGCCGCACCGGCCGGGGACGTCCTCCCCGCGCTGATGCAGCTGCGGTTCTCCGACGCCTACCCCACCCTGACGACCGAGCAGGCCCGCAACGCGGTCACCATCGCCCAGGTCGCCCGCGACCTGCGCGTCCCGCGCTACGGCCTCCAGATCGCGATCGCCACCGCGATCCAGGAGTCCAAGCTGGTCAACCTCGACGGCGGCGACCGCGACTCCGGCGGGCTGTTCCAGCAGCGGCCCTCGACCGGCTGGGGCAGCCGCGCCCAGGTCACCAACCCCACCCTGGCCGCCCAGGCGTTCTTCGGCCGTGCCCAGCACACCAGCAACCCCGGGCTGCTCGACATCCCCGGCTGGGAGCAGATGCCGCTGACCGAGGCCGCCCAGGCCGTGCAGCGCTCCGGGTTCCCCGACGCCTACGCCCAGTGGGAGGACGTCGCCGGCGACATCACCGACATCCTCGGCGGCGACCTGCCCGACATCCCCGGCGGCGACGTCGAGAACGCCTCCTCGACCACCAGCTGCACCGACGGCGACACCATCGCCCCGATCAGGATCGGCACCCTCAACCTCCTTGGCGCCGGCCACACCTCCGGCCCCGACGCACGAAAGGGATTCGACGGCTGGGAGGCCCGCCTGCCCGGTGCGATGAGTGCGCTCGAGGACGCCGGGGTCACCATCGCCGCGCTCCAAGAGGTCCACGGCCCGCAGGCCGACGCACTGGCCAGCCGCTACTCCCAGCAGTGGGGCATGTACCCCGCCACGGGACCGACCCAGAACAAGGTCATCTGGGACCTCAACGAGTGGACCGCTAACGACCAGCGGCTCGTCGACATCCCCTACTTCGGCGGCAAGAACGTCGGCATGCCGCTGGTGCAACTGACCTCGACCACCACCGGGCAGGCGATCTGGGTCTGGAGCATCCACAACCCGGCCAACACCCAAGGCAACGCTGCCGGCCACCGTGCCGAGGCGCTGCGCCGCCAGCTCGACACTCTCGACGACCTCGCCGCCACCGGAACGCCCGCGGTCATCGGAGGCGACTTCAACGATGGCGGCGACGGCCAGAACGCCTCGCACTGCGTGCTCACCCCGACCCTGACCAACGCCTTCGGCGGCTCCTCAGCCCCGTGCAGTCAGCCCAAGAAGGACGCCCCGATCGACCACCTCTATGGCGCCAACCTCACCTGGGCCAGCGCGCGGGTCGACAACAGCACCCAGTCGCAGAGGATCAGCGACCACCCGCTCGTCGTGGCCACGACCGCCGGCAGCAGCGCCGGCTGCGCCATCGCGACCAACACCGACTACAACCTCGGGCAGGTCAAGCCCCAGCTGTCCCAGCTCGTCAACGTGCTGGGACCGATGTTCGACATCAAGACCGTCGGCGGCTACCGCGACAGCGCCACCGACCCCAACGGCCACCCGGCCGGTCTCGCGGCCGACTTCATGGTGCCTCTCAGCTCCGCCGGCCGCGCCCAGGGGCAGGCGCTCGCCGACTACGCCAAGCAGCGCGCCAGCGAGCTCGGGATCGACTACATCATCTGGTACCAGCAGATCTGGTCGACCAGCCGCGCCGGCGAGGGCTGGCGCCCCATGGGCGACCGAGGCAGCGCCACCGAGAACCACCGCGACCACGTCCACATCAACGTCAAGCCCCGCGACCCCTTCGCCAACCGGGTCAGCCCCATCTCCAGCGGTGGCGAGACGGCCAGCTGCTCCGAGATCGTCTACCCGGTGCCCGCGGCCTACGTCGGCAACGACGCCCACAACTGGCACAGCCAGGGAAGCGCCTGGGACTCCTGGCACACCGGAACCGACTTCGGCGCACCCTGCGGCACCCCCGTCTACGCCGCCCACTCCGGCGCCGTCGAGATCGACACCACGCAGTCGTGGGCCGGCCCCACCCTGGTCAAGGTCAGCACCGGAGCCAACTCCCTGACCACCTGGTACGCCCACATGCAGCAAGTCACCGTCAGCCGCGGGGAGACCGTTCAGGCCGGGCAGCAGATCGGCATGGTCGGCGACGAGGGCAACTCGCGCGGCTGCCACCTGCACTTCGAGGTGCACCTGGAGAACGGCTCGATCTATGGCCCTGACAACGTCGACCCGTCCCAATGGCTGGCCGAGAACGCTTCCCCGAACGGCAACACCGCCGCCGCTCGAGCGGCCGCATGAGGCCCGCGCCCAACGCAGGCGGCCGCGTGACGCCCCGCAGCGCTGTTCAACACCACCGGCGCCGCGGTGATCGCTCCCGCGCCTCCCACGGCCCTAGGAGACCAGGTGGACCGGGTCAAGCCCGGCCTGAGAAGCACCCGGCTACGGAAGGCGGAGCACCGTGCAGCGAGAACGTCGGCGAGACCCCTACCCCTGGACCCGGGAAATCCCCGTAGGCGTGGCCCTGGCCGCCGGGTTCGCCATCGTCGCTGGGCTGCAGCTCGGTCGCTCCCTGGCCAACCTCGTCGCCGGCGTCGGCTGGACCTGGCCCGACCCGGACGCTGGGAAGTTCAGCTCGCCGATCGGCACCGCGTTCTGGACTAGCCTGTCCGGCGTCGTCACCGGTGACTCCAGCGCGGGCCTGGCCCAGCAGGAGGTCAGCAACGGCCGGCTCGCCGGCCCTTCCCTGACGTGGGGCTGCCTGGTCGTCACCGAGCTCCTGGTCGTCGTCGTTCTTGGATGGCTAGCGATCTTCATCCTGCAGCGCTGGGGACCCGGCCGCATGCGCGGCATGGCCACCTCAGCCGAGGCCGAGCGGATGCTCGGAGTCGCCAGGCTCCGCAAGGTCGCCGGCATCGTCCGCCCAGACCTGCACGGGAAGCACGCCAACCCCGCGCCCACGACCTCTGTCGACGGGTTGGCCGGCCGCGTCCAGCGCACACCCGGCGAGGCCGCCGAGGAGCCCGGGCCGCAGCTCGGCCGCAGGCTGAGCCCGTGGCTGGTAGCCGGCCGAGGAACCAAGGAGAAGCGATGAACGACCAGACACCGCCACGCGTGACCACGACGCTGCAGACGTCCGAGGTGGCGTCATGAAGCTGCGCTTGGACCCCAGGGACGTCGGCTGGCGCATCGGCGACGCCCGCGAGCCGCGCGGCGGCGAGCTGTGGGTTCCGTGGGATCGCACCGCCGGGGTGATCGGGCCGCAGGGCTCCGGCAAGACCCTCGACCTGCTCACCCCAGCGCTGCTCGGCGCGCCCGGAGCTGCGCTGGTGACGCTCACGAAGGTCGAGGACCTGCTGCTCAGCCTGACCGAACGCTCCCGCGGCGACCGACCGTGCGTCGTGCTCGACCCGTTCGGGGTCGCCGATGGCATCTGTGGACGCGGCATCGACGAGCTGATCTGGGACCCGATCGCCGGCTGCGTCGACCCCAAGGTGGCCGAACGGCGCGCGAAGGCGTTCACCGCCGGCACCGTCAAGGGCACGATCAACGGCGGCACCGGCGACGATGCGGCGCGGTTCTACGCCGCCGAGTCGGCCAAGGTGCTGCAGGGCTACTTTCACGCCGCGGCGCTGACCGGCAAGTCGCTCGAGGACGTGCTGCAGTGGGTCGCCAACCCCACCGCAGCTTCACAGCCGATGGAGATCCTGCGCCGCCACCCGCACGCCGAACCGTTCTGGCATGGCCTGCTCCACGGTGCGCTCAATGGCGACGACCGCACCGCCGGCAACACGATCACCACGGTGCAGCAGGCGGTCTCGTTGTTCTTCCAAGCTGAAACACGCCGCCGCTGCATCCCCGGCCACGGACGACCCGTGACAGACCTCGCCGACGTGATCCGGCGCCGAGGCACCATCTACCTCCTCGGCCGCGAGGACCCCTACGCGAGCGCCAGCCCGCTGATGACCGCCGTCGCCGAGCACGTGCTGGACACCGGACTGCTGCTGGCCAACAGCTCGCCGTGGGGTGGTCGGCTGTGCCCGCCGCTGGTCTCGGTGCTAGACGAGCTTCCATCGACCGCGCCGCTGCCCACCCTGCGCACTCGGATGGCCAACGAACGTGCCCTGGGCCTGTCGTTCATCTGGGCCGCGCAGACCCGGCCACAGCTGACCAGCATCTTCGGCGAGCACGAGGCCCGGGCGCTGCTCGGCCTCACCAACGCACTGGTCATGTTCGGTGGGTCCAAGGACGTCCAGTTCAACCAGGAGATCTCCGACCTCCTCGGCACTGTCCGCGTCGGCCGCGTTACCCACCAGGCCGGTGGGACCCACGGCGGCGGACGCAGCTACTCCGGGGACGACATCCCGATCATGCGACCCGAGGAAGTCCGCCGGCTGCCCGAGCGCCAGGCGCTCGTGATCGCCGAGAACGGCAAACCGATCATCGCCAAGCTCCACCGCTGCGTCGAAGGCAAGGCCGGTGCCCGCTTGCTCGCCGATCAGCTGACGCTGCGCGAGCAGCTCACCAGCGACCGGCGCATGGTCGTCACCCCCGAGGCCCGGGCGGCCGCCGCCCATGCCGAGGCACGGCGCCTCGGCTTCGTCGACGACACCGACCACGTCACCACCCACGGCGACGACCGCGTTAGGAGCGAGTGGTGACCAGGCTCCAGCGCAGCCGCCGGCAGGCACCGACGTCGATGGTGTTCGCATTCCCTACTCCGGGTGAGGAGGTCCGGTTGGCCTACCGCGAGCTCCACATCGCGGTCAACGGCTCAGAGGAGCAGAAGCGAGCCCTGGGCAACCATGCGCTGCTGCCGCGACCGTGGGAGCCGGCGCGCTGCCTGGACCCTGATCTGCGGCACGGGCTGTGAGAATGGCTCGAGGAGGTCGTGATCTGGCTCAACCACGAATACTCCTGGGACGTCGCCGGGCTCATCCCCAGCTGCTGGCCTCTCCACCCCCACTTGGTCCACGAGATCGCCGTACTCGCCGACCAGCGTCGACGTGCCGGTCTGGCGATGACCAGCGACGCGCTCGAGGAGTGGCACCGCTACTGCCTACCGGCCTTCACCGACCGGATGCGGAACCGCCTGCGCGCGCACTGCGACGACGACCACAAGGGTTGGCCGGCCAAGCCGCGGCACAGCGAGCACGTGGCCGAAGCCGCCACCGAGTGCCGTGAGAGCGTCTTCGCCCACGATGTCGACACGCTGCCCGCCAGTCGGCGCCGCGCTGATAGCCAGGCGACCGGACGCGACAGGCCGCCACGGCTCGGTCTCGTCGACCTCGACACCGGCGAGATGCAAGACGACGAGCAGCCCGGTGCGCAACAACGCACCCGCACCGTGAAGGGGCCCCGGGAATGACGCCGAAAGCGACTCGGCGGTCCACCGCCGCGACGATTTGATCAGCGAGCGCTCCCGGCCCGTAGGGCACACCCAGCGCGCATTCAAAATCCTGGGCGATGACCTCTCCAACGCGGTGTCGAGGATGAGGACTGTCTGCCCGGGTCAAAGAGGTTCTGCTTGTGCCTATCGACAAGCCGGTCGTGTTCGACCTCACTGACCAAAGTTCGGCATCTTGCCGACTTCTTCTGGCTGGTTGGCGCTGCCAGCGCGAAAAGTACTGGCAGCGCTCCCCAGACCGCCTCCCAGTCGCGGACCTTCTAGTTCACTCATCTGCGGCGAGGTTGGTCACGAGATCAGGCCCGCGCGAAGGTCTCGATGTCATGTTGGAACTGATCGACTGACGACTTGTTCAGCGTTGGTCGAACTGACGTCATGGCCGTCACGTAGTCCGCTTCGGTGGCGCGGCGCCTCGCTCCCGTGTCGACCGCGTGCTCAAACATTTGCTGCGCGACGGTTCGAGCCACATGAGTGATGTCCGCTGGCGTGAAATCGGCGCTTGCGGAGACTAGACGTTCAAGATCGACGTCCTCGCCTGCGGTCGCAAGGTGATCGATCCACATCGCGCGTCGCGCTTCTGAGTCTGGTGGCCCTATAGGTAGCACGTAGTCGAACCGGCCGTGTCGAAGAAAGGCTGGGTCTAGGGAACTGACCGAGTTGGTGGCACAGATGAGCAACCGTCCATCACGCTCGCGAAAGGTCACAAGAGCCTTCAACAGTTCGTTGACGACGGCAGAGGATGAACCGGCTGCCACGCGTTTGGCAGCAACTTCCTCGACCTCGTCGATGAAGACGACGACATTGTCGATATCGGAAATTCGGGAGAATGCCTGGTTAATTCCTGCTGCCAGCCCACCCTCGCTGGACGCCAAGCGGCTAGGAAACAGCTCTAAGAACGGCCACATGAGACGTGAGGCAACTGCCCGTGCAAACGTCGTCTTGCCGGTGCCGGGCGGACCGAAGAGCATGACTGCACGCGGCGGAGCGACGCCATGTGCCACAGCCTGGGCGGGTCTGGCGAGCGGGAGCACGACCTTGCGTTCGATCAGAGCCTTTTCGGTCTTCATGCCTGAAACCCGATCCCATAGACCTGCCGGCAAGGCCAACCCGCCCAATTCGCGCAGGAGACTCGCGGATTGCGGGCTTGTGAACTCTCGCTTCTCGAACAGGGAGAGCGCGGCCCGCTCGGTGAATCCGTTGTTGAGCAACGCTCGGGCACCGGTTTCGTCGGCGGGGAACAAGACCCTGATCCGCTGGACTCCGAGTGCGATGAGTCGTTGCTCCAGTTGCCCGAGGAGCGCGCTGCCCATGCCCCGGTTGCGATGGCTGGGAGCTAGCGAGAGTCGAAGGACCCAGGCCTCGTCGCCGCTGACGGAGCTGATGGCGGCACCAACGATGCCACCGTCTGAGGAGATGGCGAGAACGGCAGGGCACTTTCGAGCGACGGCGCTCACCACGTCGGCGAAGTGGAAGGCGGGCGGTTGGCCTGCGGTGGTGGATGCATCGTCGAGCCGAACCAGTGCCTCTAGGTCTGAGAACTCGGCGTCGCGTATGGTCCAGTCGCTCATGGGCAACTCCTCACAGATGGGGAATGGCGTGATGCGGGCCTTAGCGGTCGGCGGACGATCTCGGGGTGGGCGTTGGATCGGGCGGCACGTTGGTGGTCGTGGGGCGATGCATCACGCTGGCGATCAGAATGAGGGCGAAGAAGATGGCCAGGACGGGTGCGGCATAGACGATTCTGGGTATGTCGGGCACGATGCGCAGTCGCCGGGGGTCGACGCGCTTGTGCGTAGTGGTGTGCTCAGCGGTGTAGGTCATCAGTGCTCCCGCCCGCCTCATCTTCTAGTCCGGATGAGGTGTCCCGTTCAGTTCTCTCCCTGAGCAAGGTGTCGCGACCCTCCATGTCGGGAGCATCGGCGAATTTGCCGTCACGCGCGGCGGCGTTGTCGTCGAGCTCGATCGCGGCGATCTTGGGGTGGTGTAGGTCGAAGGCCGGCGACTCGGAGCGGATCCGCGGAATCGAGTGGAAGTTGTGGCGCGGCGGCGGGCAGCTGGTGGCCCACTCGAGCGAGCGCCCCCAGCCCCATGGGTCGTCGACTTCGACCAGTGGGGCGTTGCGCGAGATATGGACGTTGTAGAAGAACGGCAGCATCGAGGCGCCGAGTAAGAAGGACCCGACTGTCGAGATCTGGTTGAGCACGGTCCAGCCGTCGCTGGCCAGATAGTCGGCGTAGCGGCGCGGCATGCCTTCGACGCCCAGCCAGTGCTGGACCAGAAACGTGGTGTGGAACCCCACGAACAGCAACCAGAAGTGGAGCTTGCCAAGCCGCTCGTCGAGCATCCGCCCGGTGAACTTGGGCCACCAGAAGTAGAACCCGGCAAACATCGCGAACACGACGGTGCCGAAGACGGTGTAGTGGAAGTGGGCGACCACGAAGTAGGAGTCGGAGACGTGAAAGTCGAGGGGCGGGCTGGCCAGGATGATGCCCGTCAGTCCACCGAAGAGGAACGTGGTGAGGAAGCCGATTGACCACAGCATGGGCGTGTCCATCGAAATGGACCCGCCCCACATCGTGCCGATCCAGTTGAAGAACTTCACACCTGTCGGGACGGCGATCAGGAACGTCATGCCCGAGAAGAACGGCAGGTTCACCGCGCCTGTGACGAACATGTGGTGGGCCCACACCGCGATTGAGAGGATCGCGATGCCAATGGTGGCGCCGACCAAGCCCACGTAGCCGAACAGCGGTTTGCGGCTGAAGACCGGGAGGATCTCGGTCACGATGCCGAAGAACGGCAGGGCGATGATGTAGACCTCGGGGTGCCCGAAGAACCAGAACAGGTGCTGCCACAAGATCGCGCCGCCGTGAGCGGTGTCGAAGACGTGCGCCCCGAGTTGACGGTCTGCCGCTAGGGACAGCAGCGCGCCTCCGAAGATCGGGAAGGCGATGAGGACGAGCACGCTGGTCACCAACGTGTTCCAGACGAACAGCGGCATCCGGAACATCGTCATGCCCGGTGCGCGCATGCAGATGATGGTTGTGATGAAGTTGACCGCACCCAGGATCGTGCCGAGCCCGGAGAGCCACAGACCCATGACCCACAAGTTGCCGCCGACCCCGGGGGAGCGCACCGAGTCCGAGAGCGGCGTGTAGGCGAACCATCCGAAGTCCGCCGCACCGCCCGGCGTCACGAGACCCGCGATCACGATCAGCGCCCCGAACAGGTACATCCAGTACGCCATCATGTTCAGCCGCGGGAACGCGACGTCAGGCGAGCCGATCTGCAGGGGCATCATCACGTTGGCGAACCCGGCGAACAGCGGGGTCGCGAACAGCAGCAACATGATCGTGCCGTGCATGGTGAACATCTGGTTGTAGAGCTCTTCATTGACGACCTGGCTGCCAGGGAATGCGAGTTCCGAGCGGATGACCAGCGCCATCACTCCGGCCAGGCAGAACATGATGAAGGAGGTGATGAGGTACAGCTTGCCGATGACCTTGTGGTCTGTGGTGGTGAGGACCTTGACCAGGGTCTCGCCGAGCGGCTTCCGGGTGTCGACTTTGTGACCGGGCTGCGGGGTGGCGTATGTCGTCATGGTCAAGAGTCCTTCGCTTGGACAGTGCTTGTGGAACCGATTGCGATGACGGCTATGAGCCAGATGGCAGTTCAGCGGTGAGGTCTGCGTATCCGCCTCCGTTGAGGAGTTCGACGAAGCCGAGGTCCGCCATTCGTCCAATGGCCGTGGTCGATCGGTTGCCGGAGGCGCAGTAGACGACGTAGGTGCTGTCGGCGTCGAGGGTCGCAATCTCTTCATCGAACGTGGGGGAGGACAGGTCGATGTTGAGTGCACCGCCGAGATGTCCCGATGCGAACTCCTCGGGAGTGCGGACGTCGATGAGCGTGGCTCCTGCGGCGACGGCGGCTCGTGCCTGGGCAGGTTGGACGATGTCGGTCGATATCTGGGTCGGCGACGACTCATCAGATGCGGGCGACGATGAGTCGGCATGGGTTAGCCCGTCGATGCTCTGCCACGCTGTGTATACGGCGACGAGGACAAGCAGGGAGGAAAATCCGAGCTTGAGCTGACGTGCCGGGAGTCGATCGGCGACTCGTTTGCCTGCCAGAGTTGCAACCATGGCGGCAAGGGTGAAGGGAATGATCACGCCCCAGTCGAAGTGCGCGGTGGTCATCCGCGATGCCAGGGAGGTCGCGGAGTTGAGCGCCACGATCATCAGGGATGTCCCGACGGCTTGGTGCATGGGCAGCCGGAGGACGAGGACGAGGGCTGGGACGATAACGAAGCCACCCCCGACGCCAAAGAAGCCGGTCAGCAGTCCGACGCCGAGGGCGACCATGACGATAGCAACCGCAGAGGGTCGTTGCGTCTCGCCCGCAGAGGCTTCGTCCCGCTTGAGCAACGAGGTGGCAGCCGTTGAGTGACTTGACCGAGGCCCGATAGCCCCGGACCACTCTCGCTGCCGGTCCTGATCGGAAGGGGCGCGCGACTCGCGTCGGGGCGAGGAACGTTCGCTATGCCTTGTCTTCGATTGGTCGGCGACCATCGCGACAGCGGCGATCACCATCAGGACGGAGAAGCCCAAAAGAAGCACGTTCTCGTCCACACGGTGATTGAGGAAGCTCCCGAGCCAGGTCGCGGGAAGGCCGACGGCGCCGAAGGTCAAGCCCATTCCCCATTTAACCCGATGCGCTGAGAGGTAGGAGAGGACTCCGACGGCAGCAGTCAGCCCGACGATGACCAAGCTGCTGGTGGTCGCGTCCTGGGCTCGTTGTCCGACGACGTAGACGAGAGCGGGCACGGTGAGGATGGCGCCTCCGCCGCCAAGGCCTCCCAGCACCGCGCCGATCAGCAGTCCGAGTAGCAGAATCCAGACGACATCCATCAGACGGTGCCGGGCTCTCCACGGTCGTCGACCGTGGGTAGGCCGGCGTCATGCCAGGCGTTCATGCCACCGGCCATGTTGACGACGTCGTGTCCTGACTTGAGGAGCTCTAGGGCTGCCTTCGATGAGCGGTTGCCAGAGCGGCACACGGCGACGATCGGAGAGTGGGTGGGGATCGAGGCCGGGTTCAAGTCTCCAAGCGGCATGTGGATGGCTCCCTCGATGTGTCCGGATGCCCATTCATTGGGCTCGCGGACGTCGAGCAGGAGCGCGCCATTCTCGGCAAGCTCACGAGCTTGGTGCGTGTCGACGTCCCGCACCTGGGTGATGACCACCGAGGGCGAGCTGTTCTCGTTGTTGCTGGTCATCGCGACTCCCGTTGGAGGCTGGCGTACTGGCGGTCCGAAACGGTCATCGCGACCCGGTCGGAAGAGGTGAAGTCGGTGTGCAGGTTGAACCGATCGCCGCGTACCACGGTCTGGCGCCACTCCACGGGCTGACCGCGAAGCTCGCCGACCCGGTCGATTGCCAGCGCCGCGCTGGAGTCGGGGATCTCGAGGAGGACTCGCTCTGCGGCGGTAGGAATGACCGCGCGGGCCTCTTCGTGGCCGCCAGTGAGCCGGACGTCGCAGCGGCGGTCGAGTTCGCGGTAGAGCGATGTCTGCGTGAAGTCAGCGTCGAGCAGAGGAGCGGCGATGCGCGCAGGAATCCACACCCGGTCCATGGCGAGGGGCGTCTCGTCTGCGAGCCGGATTCGTTCAAGGTAGATGAGCGGTGTCGACTCCTCGAGACCCAATCGAAACGCAACCGTCCCGTCGGCGCGAGCGTCGAGCGTCCGCACGATGCTGCGTTGGTGGTGCCCCGAGGCTTCAACGGACGAGAAGAGGCTGTAGAGGGCGCCCTGCGGCTGGGTGATCTCGCTGTCAGCGACTTTCGGCGCCCGGCCCCGGGCGGCATCGACGAGACCGGACTCGCGCAGACGTCGTAGCGCCTCACGGACGGTATGGCGGCTGACCGCGTACTCCTGCACCAGAGCCATCTCTCCAGGGAACGCGTCCGCGAACTCACCTGAGCGCAGTCGACGCTCGAGGTCATCCTTGATTTGGGCCCACAGAGGAAGGGCACTCGAGCGGTCGACGGGGCGTCCTCTGGGAGCCGGCCTGCGATGGTCAACCACGGTCGCACCTTTCTCATGGATCGGGTTGCCCTGACGTGGGCGTCCCGCGTACTGTCGAAATGTACGTACATCCGTACCCGAGCGCAAGGAGTGGCCATGCTTGACGTCGAGGTGCTCGACACCAGCGACCTGGGTGACCGCAGCTACGTCGCCCATGACGGCACGACGGCAGTCGTCATTGACCCGCAGCGCGACATCGACCGAGTTGAGAAGGTGCTGACGGAGCGGCGCCTCACGTGCGTGGCGGTTCTGGAGACCCACATGCACAACGACTATGTGACCGGCGGCCTGGAGTTGGCCCGGCGCAGCGAGGCAGACTACGTCGTCAACGCCGCTGACCCGGTGGAGTTCGTCCGCGAGCCCATTCGGGACGGGGAGCAGCTGACCTTCGGTCGGATCCGGTTCACCGCCATGGCGACGCCTGGGCACACCGTGACCCACCTGTCGTACTTCGCCGAGGACCTCGACGAGCAGTCCGCGCCCGCCGTGTTTACCGGCGGGTCCCTGCTGTATGGATCGGTCGGGCGTACCGATCTGGTCGACACCGAGCGCACCGATGAGCTCACCAGAGCCCAGTTCCGCTCCGCAAGACGCCTCGGTGAGCTCCCCGGGCATGCACGTGTGTTCCCCACCCACGGGTTCGGCAGCTTCTGCTCCTCGGGCTCGGCCGCAGGCGGGGACGCCTCGACCATCGCAGAGGAGCGCGAGCGCAACGACGCCCTGACCGCCACCGACGAGGACACCTTCGTCGAGACGCTCATTGCGAACTTGACCGCCTACCCCGCTTACTACGCCCACATGGGTGCTCGGAACCTGCAGGGTCCAGGTCCGATCGACCTCTCCGCACCTGAGATGGTCGACGCTGCCCAACTTCGCAAACGGCTCGAGGCGCGCGAGTGGGTCGTCGACCTACGCACCCGTACCGCCTACGCCTCCGCACACCTGGAGGGCAGCATCGGCATCGAGCTCGGCAATCAGTTCTCGACCTACCTCGGCTGGCTGATGCCGTGGGGCAGCGCCCTGACTCTCATCGGCGAGAGCGCCGAGCAGGTCGAGGACGCCCAGCGCCAGCTCGTGCGCATCGGGATCGACCGCCCCGATGCGGCCGCGATCGGCTCGCCGAACGACCTGGCTACGAGCGACGACCAGGTCGAGACCTACCCGCGCGTCGGCTTCGCCGAGCTTGCCGCGCTCTCCGATGCCGACCGGTCGCAGCTCACCGTCCTCGACACCCGCCGCGACGACGAACGAGCCCAAGGTGGCATCGAAGGCTCTACCCACATCCCCCTGCACCAGCTTCTCGACCGCATTGACGAGGTCCCTTCTGGACCGCTGTGGATCCACTGCGCCAGCGGATTCCGCGCTTCGATTGCTGCCAGCCTCCTGGCCCGCGCCGGGCACGAGGTCACCCACATCGACGACGACTACGCCAAGAGCGACGAGCTCGGCCTCACCTGAGAGGCACCCTCCCCGAGCCGGTTCACGCCCATTCAGCGCGGACCGACTCGACTCAAAGACGTAGCAGCACCCGGCAGCTCGAGACTCGACGAGGAGAACAACAATGGGCAGCAAACAGCACTACGACGTACTCGTGATCGGCGCCGGCACAGCTGGTGTCAGCGTGGCGGCCCGCTTGCGCCGCGCGGGTGCCGAGAAGGTCGGCATCCTCGACCCCGCTGAGGTCCACCACTACCAGCCGCTGTGGACACTCATCGGCGCGGGCTGCGCCCCGGCCAAGGCGGCCCACCGGCCCATGGCTGACCTGATCCCCAAGGGCGTGGACTGGGTCCGTGACGCCGCCGTGGACATCGACCCCGACGCCTCGACGGTCTCGACGCGATCGGGGGCGACGATCTCCTACGACCAGCTCGTCGTGTGCCCCGGAATTCAACTCGACTGGAACAAGATCCCCGGTATGGCCGAGGCACTTACCGTCGACGGCGTCTCAAGCAACTACCGCTTCGACCTCACCGACAAGACCTGGTCCTCGATCCGGGCACTCAAGTCCGGCACCGCCGTCTTCACCATGCCCTCCGCTCCCATCAAGTGCGCTGGTGCGCCACAGAAGATCGCCTACCTCGCCGCCGACTACTGGCGCCAGCAGGGACTGCTCGACGCCATCAGGGTCGTCCTCGTGCTGCCCACCCCCGGCATGTTCGGCGTCCCAGTCTTCGCCCAAGAGCTCGAACGAGTCGTGAAGCGCTACGGCATCGAGGTACACAAGAACAGCGAAGCAGTGGAGATCGACCCCACCGGCAAGCAGGTCGTCATCGCCGACAACGCCAACAGCACCAAGCAGTCGATCGACTACGACTTCATGCACGTCGTGCCCCCGCAGTCGGCACCCGATTGGCTCAAGGCGACCCCGCTAGCGGCAGCCGAGAACCCTGGCGGATATGTCGACGTCGGCAAGAACACCATGCAGCACAATCGCTACCCCAACGTGTTCGCCCTCGGTGACGCCGGCTCGACCCCCAACTCCAAGACCGGCGCCGCGATCCGCAAGCAGGCTCCCGTCGTCGTCGAGAACCTCATCGCGACGCGGGCAGGGAAGAAGGCCAGCGCGCAGTACGGCGGGTACGCCTCATGCCCCCTGACTACGGCACGCAACAAGATGCTGCTTGCCGAGTTCGACTACACGATGGAACCCGCTCCCTCGATCCCGGTCATCGACACCACCAAGGAACGGCGCGACATGTGGTACCTCAAGCGCTACGGGCTTCCCGCGATGTACTGGAACCTGATGCTCAAGGGCCGAGCGTAGAAGCCCAACGGCATTCGGCTGACCTCAGAACGGAACTCCGTGCGCGTTGGCCAACGCCACCGCGTTCAGGACCCGACTCAAGAGCGTGTGCCGCGCGTCCGGTGGCGCCGTTTGCGCAGCTCCAGCGGCGTGAGCAGACGTCATCGTGACGCGCCCATCGGAATGGTCCATAGGCCAAGTGGAACAACCGTTCAGCATCTCTCGTGACGTGTCTCGGTGGGCGGACAATGTGCCACGCTTCGACAACCACAAGGATCCCAAATGACTTTGCTCGAGGTTTCCCTCGCACTAGCCACGGACGAACCTGCGGGGCTCCTCCCCGCGCGTGAGCAGATGGCCCTGTCCCTGGGGTGGCACATCGTGCTGGCGTGTTTCGGAGTCGCATTGCCCACCATGATCTTCGTCTTCCACTGGCGAGGCCTCTACCGCGATGACGCGGTAGCGCTCGGACTCGCTAAACGGTGGGGGAAGGTCTCGGCAGTGCTCTTCGCGATCGGCGCCGTGTCGGGAACGGTGCTGAGCTTCGAAATGGGACTGCTGTGGCCGGGGCTGATGGGCACCTTCGGGGACGTCATCGGCCTGCCCTTCGCCTTCGAGGGGTTGTCGTTCTTCATCGAGGCGATCTTCTTGGGCATCTACCTGTACGGGTGGGGGAGGATACCGCCCAAGCGGCATCTTCTGATGTTGATCCCGATGGGATTCTCCGGAATCGCGGGGACGTTCTTCATCCTGTCGGTCAATGCCTGGATGAACGACCCGACCGGGTTCCGGATCGTGGGCGGCGAGGTCGTCGACATCAACCCGTGGGCGGCGATGTTCAACGACCAAGTATGGCTTCAGTTCTTGCACATGTGGGTAGCCGCTTTCATGGTGGTCGGCTTTGTCATGGCCTCGGTCTATGCCGTCGGCATCCTGCGAGGTCGCGATGACTCTCATCACCGCCTCGGCTTCAAGGTCCCCTTCGCGTTCGCCTCGGTCGCTGCCGTGGCGCAGCCGCTGGTCGGGCATGTACTCGGACTTCGAGTCGCGGCAACCCAACCGGCGAAGTTGGCAGCCTTCGAGCTGGCTGCCGAGACCGAGAGCCCATCACCGCTGCGGATCGGGGGGCTGCTGATCGACGGTGAGGTCCGCTACAACTTCGACATCCCCTACCTGGGCTCGATCATCGCCCGCAACTCCTTCACCAAACCCGTGCAGGGCCTGGACACGATTCCCTTGGAGGATCAACCGCCGATCAATATCGTCCATCTCGCATTCCAGGGCATGGTCGGCATCGGAACGCTCCTCGCACTTGCCGCCGTCGCCTACTGGCTGATGCGCTGGCGAGGCCGCGACCTGCTCGAACGACGATGGTGGCTGCGCTTCGTCGCGTTGGCAGGCCCCTTGGCAGTAGTGGCGCTCGAGCTCGGTTGGATCGCGACCGAGGTCGGAAGACAACCCTGGGTGGTCTATGGCGTCATGCGAACCACCGAGGCCGCTGGTGAGAACTCGGGGCTGTGGTGGCTGCTCGGGGCGACGGTGGTCGTCTACGGGGCCATGACCGCCGGGGCGGTCGTCGTGCTGCGTTCAATGGCGCACAGGTGGCGCTCCGGTGAGGAAGACCTGCCGAGCCCTTACGGACCGCATCTGGCCGACGTGGAGCGAGCGCCGCGATGACGTTGGCACTCGTGGTTGCGGCCGCCATGTTCGTCGGCATCCTTGCGTATGCCCTATTCGGCGGGGCCGACTTCGGTTCCGGCTTCTATGACCTCACCGCAGGCGGGTCGCGCGGCGGAGCAGCGCTACGCACCCAGATCGACCACAGCATCGGACCGGTATGGGAAGCCAACCATGTGTGGTTGGTCTACGTGCTCGTCATTTGGTGGACAGCCTTTCCGACAGCGTTTGCTGCCACGATGAACACCTTGATCATCCCGATGCTCTTGGCGCTGCTCGGCATCGTGCTGCGGGGCGCGTCCTTCGTCTTTCGCAAGTACGCCGCCACTCTTGCTCAGGCGCGCGTCTTCGGGATCGTCTTCGCCGGCTCCTCGCTGATCACGCCGTTCTTTCTCGGAGCCGTAGTCGGCGCGATTGCCTCGGGACGCGTGCCCATCGAGGGTCGGGGAGACCTCATCGGAAGCTGGGTAACCCCTACCTCGATCATCGGCGGCGTCGTGGCCGTCGGGACGTGCTCCTTCCTTGCCGGGGTCTTCCTGGTTGCAGATGCAGCGCGAGCCGGATCAGTAGACCTCGAACATCGTCTGCGGCGGACCACGATCGGGGTGGGCGTCGCGACCGGCATGATCGTGCTCGGAGCGTTAGTGCCTCTGCGTGACGACGCACCCACCCTCGTCGAAGGTCTTCAAGGCCGCGCCGCCCCCCTGGTAGTGGTCTCGGCCCTGGCTGGCCTCGGGACCCTGCTCCTCCTCGGAGGTCGCCGCTACGCCGCAGCGCGCGTCACCGCGGTGGTCGCCGTCGCCGCCGTCGTCGCCGGCTGGGGCGTCGGGCAGTACCCGTGGATGCTGGTCGACGAGCTGCGTATCGAGGAGGCCGCGGGGGCGAGCGCCACCTTGGAGGCGCTGTTGGTCGTGGTGGGTTTGGCCGGTGTCCTCGTCCTGCCTTCCCTGGCCTATCTCTATCGACTGACCCAGACCGAACCCTGGGCGCACAGCAGTCATTGACTGCCATCGGCTCGTGGCTGCGGCTACATCGCCAGCGCGGCCATGCAGAGCGCTCACGATGAGGCCGAGGTGTCGCCGGGCTGACGCTGGATGAGGTGAGAGAGTGTGAGGATGACGCCACAGAGTTCCGGTGTGTTTGATCCCGTTCACCGGGTAGGCCCCGCCGTCGCGGAATCGGAGGTCATGCGGTTGCACGGTCGGCCGCTGCCCGCGGTGGGGGCGGCGAGGGTGTACGTCTGTGGGATCACGCCCTACGACGTCACCCATCTCGGTCACGCCTCGACGTTCGTCTGGGCCGACGTGCTCGCGGCGACCCTCGAGTCGACCGGCATCAAGGCAAACTCGTGCCGCAACATCACCGACATTGACGATGTACTCACGACGGCCGCCCGAGACCGCGGGCGCTATTTCGACGAGTTCGCGCTGACCCAGGAAGCGAAGTTCGAGCAGAGCATGCGCGCGCTGCGGGTCGCCACGCCGGCTGCTCAGCCTCGGGCGCGCCACCACATCGACGCCGTCCAACAGCTCGCGCAGGCGCTCTTGACCGTCGGTGCCGCCTACGAGCGAGACGGGACCGTCTGGTTCCGCGGATCAGCAGTACCCGAGGATGCTGACGTGCCGCGTGATCGAGCGCTCCAACTGTCGCGGGCCTACGGTGACGAACCAGACCTGATTAGCAAGGACGACCCGTTCGACGTAGCCGTGTGGCGGCCCTCGACCCCGGAGCACCCGGCATGGCCGAGTCCGTGGGGTTGGGGTCGCCCGGGGTGGCATGCCGAGTGCGCTGCTATGGCCTTGACCGTGCACGGGGCCTCCGTGGACGTCCTCGTCGGCGGTGACGATCTCGCGTTCCCCCATCACGCCTACCAAGGCGCCATGGTAGGAGCGGCCAGCGGCGTGAGCCCGTTTGCCCGGGCGATGATGCACGTGGGGGAGGTGCGTCTCAACGGGGAGAAGATGGCCAAGTCGACGGGCAATCTCGTCTTGGTCGACAACGTGCTGGAGACGTGTGCGCCGGCCGTGCTTCGGACGCTGCTTGTCGACCGCCGATTCGGCGATCCGTGGAGCTATGAGCCGGCGAGCATGGCTGAGGCCGAGGCCCGTCTCGAACGGCTCTACTCCGCAGCAGGTAGGAGTGGTGCCACCACGAGTGCGGTGGAGGCAGCAACGGGTCGCCTGCGCGATGAATTGGACGTGCCGGGCGCGCTCGACGTCGCCGAGGCCGAAGGCGGGGAGGCCGCGCGCCGGATCATCGGGCTACTGCGTCTCGGCTGACGGAGCGTAGGCCTGTCTCAGCCTGCATGCGATCGCTTCCGGAACGACCGAATCGGCGTCGCGAAGCCGTGATACTCCGCGGGTCGACGCAACGATGCCGGCATACAGAGCTGGACAGGTCGGACAGTTCGCGACGTGCTTCTCGACGAGCTGTCGGTCGGGAGAGGTCAGCGAATTATCGAGGTAGTCGGAGATCATGCTGCGTGCGTCCCAGCAGTTCAGCGGCACACCTGCTCGCGCGGCGTGGCGTTCGGACCCTTGGGCGAGCGCACTGACCATCATCATTCGTCCGCGGCGGACTCGTTGTTTGGCCGCCGCAAGGCTCACGCCCTGGATGCCGGCAACTGCCGGGACGGTCATCCCCTCCATGTCGTGGAGCACGACGGCGGTCCGGTAGATCACGGGCAACCGCAACAACGCATCACGCAGCGCAGTTGTGGTTTCAGCCCGGCTGACGACCACGGCAGCATCCACGGTGTACTCGTGATCGTGCCACTGTCGGTCCACCAGGGTTGCGAAATTATCGATCGGAATCTCGCGCACACGGCGGAAGTGATCAACGGCGGTTCGGTAGAGGATGCGGTGCAGCCAGGTCGCGAGACTGGACTCCCCCCGGAATGTGGCTAGCCTTTCCAAGGCGCGCAAGAGCGTTTGTTGCACGAGGTCCTCGGCTAACGAGTCGTCAGCAACGACGCTGCGGGCGTAGCGCAGCAGCCCGGGGAGCTCCGCTGCCAGGCTGTTCCGGAGGTCGAGTCCGGGGGGTCGAGCGTCGTCAGGGCCCAGTGTCCGCTCCGTCAGTTGCCACCGCTGACTCCGGCTCGGGCTGCGTCGCTGCTTGCTGGGCAGGTCTGGACGCCGACGAGCGTGTACAGAGGACACGAGCCGACCAGTGAGGTGCCGACCATGACCGCGGCTACCACGTACAGGACGATCGGTACGAGGCCGCCGGGCCCCATGACGAGGGCAATGACGACCAGGGCAGGCGCGACGAGGAAGAGGCGCAGACGGCGGTCCAGCGTGCCCATGTTGAGCTTCATGACGATCTCCTTTGAAGGACGGGATAGTGCATGGACGCTCCAGGACCCCGGATCGATACATCGACGCTAGACACCCGTCGTCCGAGCGGCTTCACGCTAGAGCGAGAAACAACTTCTCCATCTTCTTGGCATCGATGCTGTCGATGCCATCTCCTGCTTCCAGGCACTGTTGAAGACCGGTAGCGACCATGACGTAGCCGCTACGACTCAAGGCCTTGTTGACTGCGGCGAGTTGAGTGAGCACGGCGTCGCACTCGGCGCCGTCTTCAAGCATCGCGATGACGCGGGCCAAGTGGCCGTGCGCCTTCTTCATCCGTAGCGCGATGGCTTTGGTGCTCCCGGGCTCGAGCTGCATGAGGGTCCCTTCACGTTGTGCGGGACCGACGTGGCCCGTCGGTCACAACTGTACAACCCCCAGGGGGGTTCTGTATGGTCGTCCTTACAACCCCCTGGGGGGTTCATTCGACCGAGGAGCGACATGACCACGACACATGACGATCAGGTTGCCGCCGGCACGGCCGGCCGCAGCTCGAGGCCGGACGGCGACGGCAGGCCCGGCCCACTGGGTCGACTCGGCCTGCTGGTCGACGACCACCGGCGCCTCACGGCGATCGTCTGGCTGCTGCTGGTCGTCGGGCTCGGCGTCTTCGCCCCCCGCGTCGAGGCCGAGCTCTCCGGAGCCGGCTGGCAGGCCGACGGCTCGGAGTCGGTCGCGGTCCGCGAGGCAGCCGAGACCCACTTCGGTGGCAACGCCAGCTCGGCCATCCAGGTCGTCGTGCACAGCGAGGACGGACCGCTCACCGAGGGTCCCGGGGCCGAGGTGCTGGCCCGCGCGACCGCTCTGCTCGAGGACGACCCGCGCATCGCCGACGTCTTCCAGCCGCAGCCCGGGACGACCCTCAGCCCCGACGGGCGTACGGCGGTGCTGCTGGCCGGCGCGGGCGCCGACACCAACGAGATGGTGCGCGCGGCCGACGACCTCAAGGGACCGCTGCAGGACCTCTCGGGTGACGGCGTCGTGGTCAACCCGACCGGGGCCTCGCTGCTCTGGTCGGACTTCAACGAGGCCAACCTCCAAGCGATGCTCAAGTCCGAGCTCTACTCCTGGCCCGTGACCCTGGCCATCCTGGTGCTCGCCTTCGGCGCCCTCGTCGCGGCCGGCCTGCCGTTGCTGCTCACGCTGTCAGGCCTGGTCGCCTCGGCCGGCTCGCTGGTCCTGATCAACATGGTCGTGCCCGTCTCCATCTGGGCGATGAACTTCGCCATGATGTTCGCCCTGGCCCTGGGCATCGACTACGCGCTCTTCCTCGTCGTGCGCTACCGCGCCGCCCGGGCGCGGGCCGGAGCCACCCCACGCAGCGCCGTCGCCGAGACCATGGACACCGCCGGCAAGGCCGTGCTGCTCTCGGGACTCACCGTCCTGGTCTCGCTGTCCGCCGTGATGCTGGTGCCGTCGCCGTCCTTCCGCTCGATGGCCGGCGGCATCATGCTCGCCGTCGTCTTCGTGCTCGCAGCGACCCTGACCCTGCTGCCCCTGGTGCTGCTCAAGCTCGACCTGCGCATCAACAAGCTGTCCCTGCCCTGGTCGCGCACCGCAGAGCACCGCTCACCGAAGTTCGCCGCATGGGGCGAGCTGCTCTGGAAGCGCCCGGCCGCCTTCGGGGTCGCCTCCGTCGTCGTCCTGCTCGCGCTGGCCGCCCCGATCTTCGGCCTTAACACCGCGATGCCCTCGATCAAGGTCCTGCCCGAGGAGTCGAGTGCCCGCCTGGGCTACGACCAGGTCCAGGCGTCTTTCGGTGAAGGTGCTCCCGGCACGCTGCAGGTGGTCGTCGCCGGCACCGACGCCGAGGCCACGACCGCCGCGCTCGGCAACGACGCCGGCATCGCCGGCGTGATGCCGCCCCAGCCCGCCTCCGACGGCACCAGCAACGTCCTCATCCAGGCCGTGCCGACCGTCGACCCCTCCGACCCCGCCCTGTCCGAGACGGTCGACCGCCTGCGGGCCGACCTGCCGGAGTCAGCCCTCGTCGGCGGCGCCGCCGTCGAGAACCTCGACCTCAAGACCCAGCTCGACGACTCCACCCCGCTGGTCATCGGCGTGATCCTCGTCCTCGGCTTCCTGCTGCTGCTCGTCGCCCTGCAGGCCCCGCTGATCTCGCTGCTCGGCACGCTCGCCAGCCTGCTGTCGACCGCCGCGGCGTTCGGCGTCGCCCGCCTGATCTTCCAGGAGGGCATCGGGGCCGACGTCCTCGGCTTCGAGTCCCAGGGGTTCCTCGACGCCTGGGCGCCGGTCTTCTTCTTCGCGATGATCTTCGCGATCGCCATGGACTACACCGTCTTCCTCCTGGCCTCGGCCAAGGAGCACTATGAACGCACCGGCGACCCGCGCGAGGCGATGGTCGGAGCGCTGGCCCACTCGGGCCGCGTCATCTTCGCCGCCGGCGCCGTCATGGTCGCAGTGTTCTTCACCTTCGCCCTCTCGGGCCCGCTACCACCCAAGGAGATGGGCATCATCCTCGGCATCGCGGTGCTTCTCGACGCGTTCCTGGTGCGGCTCGTGCTCCTGCCGGTGATGCTGCGTCTCACCGGCGACGCCGCTTGGTGGACCCCGGCCTGGCTCGAACGGGTGCTGCCCCGGATCAGCTTCTCCCACGGGCACGACTGATCCGCGCCTCCCCTTCACCGACATCAGACCGACGACAAGAAGGAGCACTACATGTGCCGAGCAGTGCGTTGCAAGAAATGTGGAGGGACGACGTGGTCCGGCTGCGGCCAGCACGTCGCTCAGGTCAAGGCCGGAGTGCCCGCCGACCAGTGGTGCCCCGGACACCTGAAGGACACATCGAATGGGGGTGGCTCGTCCTGGTGGTCGCGACTGACGGGGCGCGGATGAGCGCCAGGTTGGTCGAGGAGACCGCACCCCGCGCCGTCAACATCGACCGCGGTGTCCTGGCCCTGGCCGGCACGATGACGCTGGTCAGCGTCGTGCTGGTCGCCCTGATGTCGCCGTGGTGGCTGCTGCTGACCGGCTTCGTCGGGCTCAACCTGCTGCAGTCGAGCCTCACCGGCTTCTGCCCCGCTGCGATCGTGCTGCGACGCCTCGGAGTACCTGGAGGCTGTGCGTTCAGATGAAGCGGTTCACTCGGTCTCTTGGCTAGGTGACCTACATCCCTCCAAAGACCATCGTCGGGACTGGGGCATCGTCGTTCGCGAGCGGCTTGCGGGCTGAGCTATGCGGACGTTGCGCGAGATCAGCGCTGCGGCGCACCACTCTGCGGCTGCTGTAGCGGGTTGCCGTCCTGCCACCCCCGGTCCGCACTCCTTGTTTGACTGGTCGGGCGCCCCGGGTACCCTGTCCGGTCGTCCGAGTCAACGGGCAGCTCGAGGCGCATAACGAGCCGGTAGCGGAGGTCGCGTGCCGGGGTGTCACTCAGGGGGCCTTCTGCAAGGAGCGCTCTGGTCGCGGCGTTGACGTCGTGGCCTTGGTCGTGGGCCTGTTGCAGCCTTGCTGCGGTGGACGGCCAGTCGCCCTGCTCCAGTAGCCGTGGGTCGAGCTCCCGCGCCAGCTCCGCCCACCGCTCGGCCGGTGTCCTTGCCGGGGTGTCAGCAGAGTCAGGTATCGCTGATGGGGCCGCAGCGGCCGCGATCCGAATTCGGACCTCGTTGCTCTTGCTCTGCTCGGCCCGTGCAGCCTTGCGCGGGTCGGTGTCCCAGGTCTTCACAGCGTTGCGCAGCTCACGTCGAGTCTCGATCTCGGAGAGCCCAAGCCGGTGTGAAACTCTTTGTGCGCTCGGCGTCCAGAGATGGCTCGGCCGCGCTGAGATGACCCGCATTGCGGCGACCCGAGCCTGATCGGGGTCGAGGTTGTCTAGCCGCTCCGTGAGCAGCCGGTCGCCGAGTGACTGGAAGGCAGGCTGACCGCTGGCCAGCGCTGTGGTGAGGGCAGCCGCACCCCGCAGGGCCAGCAAGTCCGCGGGGTCCAACTCGTCGGGAAGCTGTGCGTACCCGGGGTCGATGCCGTGCGGAGTGAGGAGCCAGAAGTCGCGTTCGGCTGCGACCTGGCCGGCCAGATCGGGGTCGGTGGCCACGATCGGGTCGAGTCCGTTGGTGTGGTGAATGGCGGCGAGCTGGGCGGCCTGCTCCTCTGTCAGCGACGTGCCGAGCGGTGCCACACCGACGTACAGGCCGACGGTGCCCAGCGTGACGGCGACCGCGTCCATCGGACCCTCGACGATCACCGGTGTCGCCCCCTCGGCGATCGCCTCGGGCACCAAACCGAAGAGCTGCGCGCCCTTGTGGAACAGGGCGGTGTCGGCCGTGTTCAGGTACTTCGGTCCAGCCTCGTCGTCGTCGTCGGTCAGGTCCGGACGCCGGCGGCCGACGAACCCCAGAACCTCGGGGTGGCTGTCGGCGTTCGAGTTGTGGTGGATCACCGGGAACATGACCCGGTCGCGGAAGCGGTCGATCAGCCGACCAGTGCGAGCGATGGTCGCGACGCCGACTGCCACCATTTCCTCGTCGCTGACGCCGTGGCGCCGCAGGTGGTCAACCAGCTTCGTCCACCCAGCCGGGGCCTGGCCGGGACGGAACCGCTGGTCACCGGCGAGGTCGTCGCCGAACCGGCCGAACAGGTAGTCGCGCCCCCACGAATCGGTGAACTGGCCCTCGAAGAACGCCAGCGCGAGGTCGTTGACCTCGAGCATGCGCTCTCGCGGGACGGGAGAGTCGTACCACTCCTCGGCGCGGGCGTGCATGAGCCGCAGGTCGGCCTCGGTCGGCTCCAGCGGGGTGCCGCCGAGGTCACGGATGTGCGCCGCGATCGTGAGGTCGCCCTCGACGGATCGCTCCTCGTCGACGTCGACCTGGTCCTCGTCGACCTGCTCGTCGACCAGGTGGTCGTCGACCGGGTCGGGCTCGTCGGCCGGGAGCCAGTCGGCCCAGCCGGCTTCGGTGGGGTGGTCGACGAGCGTCGCGAGGTCGACCTCGACGCCCGACCAGAGGTCGGCGGGGGGCTCGTCGTAGTCGTACTCGGTGCTCTCGTCGGGAGCCGATTCCAGCGCGATCGAGGTGCGCCAGACCACCGCCTGGCACTCGTCGAACCCGTTCCAGCCGTCGCTGGGCAGCGCACGCCCGGCCCCGAGCAGTGCCTCGAGCTGCCAGCCGCGCTGCAGCCCGTGGTCGACGTTGGAGACCAGGGCAGGCCACCAGCTGCTGGCCTGGATGCTCGCGGCCCGCTCGGGACCGAACAGATCGACGAGCCGGTCGGCCCACTCGGTGGTGACGCCCTCGCCGTGGGAGTCGTCGCCGATCTGAGCGGCGACCGCTGGCGTCAGCTGGCGTGCCATGCGCCACCAAAGCGCGGCCGCGGCGTGCTCGTCGGGCAGCGCTCCGGCCGGGTGGTCGGGGTCGGCGGCGGTACGCAGCAGCTGGTGCGCGGTGACGCCGGCGCGTGACATTGCGGCCAGCCGCTCGGCCAGGAGCGGGGTGAACTCGTCGTCGCGGACCTGCGGGGCCAGGGAGTGGAGCAGGTGGCGCCACTCCTTGAGTGCGGGCGTGTGGTCTCCGGTGACGGCTCGGTTGAGGCGTCGCTGCCAGGTCGCGGCGACCTTCTGCAGCTGCGGGGCACCGGTCGGTCGGCGGTCGTCGGCGGGGACCCGCATGGCCGCGCGCCAGACCTCGACGTCGGTCACCGTGGTGTCGTCCGGGCGTAGACCGTTCTGCGTCCAGGCTGGCAGCCCACCTCGGTCCGCCTGTTCGATGGCGCGGCTGCGGACCGCGCCGGCGATCTCCTCGACCAGCTGTGCGCGCTGGGTCAGGTAGCCGCCCCAGTGCGGGTCGACAGCTACTCAACCTCACAGAGGCCGGCAGGCACCTGGCCCTGTCCAGGTCCGCCCTGGACGAATACACCAAGCTCCTCGAGGACCTGTTTCTCATCGAACGCCTTCCGGCCTGGGGCACGACCTTGAAGAACAGGGCGACCAAGACGCCGAAGGTGCACGTCGTGGACAGCGGTGTGGCAGCACGGCTGCTGCGGTTGACGCCTGCCAAGCTCGCCAGCCTGGACCCCACTGCCCTGACTGAGTTCGGGAACCTGCTGGAAACGTTCGTCGTCGGCGAACTCCGCAAGCAGACGTCTTGGCTCGGAGCGCCGGTGACCACCGGCCACTGGCGGACCCGCGAGCAGGGCGACGAGGTCGACTTTGTGGTCGAATTTGACGACGGTGGCGTCGTGGCGTTCGAGGTCAAAGCCAACGAGCGCGTCCCCGGAACTGACCTCAAGGGCCTCCGCAGCCTGCGCGGGTCCCTGGGCGAGCGTTTCATCGCGGGTGTCGTGCTCAGCACCGGACCGCGCTCCTACACCTTCGAGGACCGAGTCCACGTCATGCCGATCGATCGGCTCTGGCGGCCTGTCTGAAGTCCTTCACGCGATGCGCGGGCATCACGCGCACCTGCGCAGACGACTCAGGAGACGGGCGCACAGCCGGGAGGAACAGGGTTCGCGATCGCCGGACACTTTGGACAGATCGGCGCTTGGCGCGTGACACGCGCCAACGAGCTCGCCCGTTTTCGCAGGTCAGACCCTTCCGTGGTCACCCAACACAGATGGAAGGCCCGGACCAGCGGTCCGGGCCTTCTGCATTTCACCCCTCACCCGCCACGGCGATGCACACGCACCAGCGCTGCCTGACGCGCTCGTGGTCATGGTCTCGACTGCGGCGAGGTTCGCATCGCTCTCGGCGACCCGTGGACGCCCGCGCGTCGCCGAATGCGGGAAGCGGGTGGGCTGGGCGTAGGGTGGGCGATGTTGAGGAGATGACGCTCGTCGTCATTCGTGCCGCGCACCGAGCGCGGTCCAGTTGTCGTACTTCCTGGTATTCGGTTCGCTGGACATCAGCTCAGAGTGGATGTCTTCAGCGGCCGGGGTGCACAGTGCCCCCGGATCCGAGATTAAGGAATCAGATCATGGCTACTGGCACCGTCAAGTGGTTCAACGCCGACAAGGGCTTCGGCTTCATCGCCCAGGACGGCGGCGGCGAGGACGTGTTCGTGCACTTCTCCGCGATCCAGTCCACCGGCTACAAGTCGCTCGACGAGAACCAGAAGGTCGAGTTCGACCTCGCCCAGGGTCCCAAGGGTCCCCAGGCGGAGAACGTTCGCGTCTCCTGACCTCGTCCTGAACGGCCCCGACCACCTGGTGGTCGGGGCCGTTTGCGTCGGTCGCCGGCGTCTCGCGCTCGGTCGGTGAGCATGGAGCTCAATCGATCTCCTCGCCGGCCAGTGCCTTCGCAGCCAGCCGCTCCTCCTCGCTCACCTCCCATACTTCGAGAGCGGCGTGCACGGCCAGGCCGATGATGAGGCAGCCGAGTACGAGGTCCGGCCACCCGGAGTCGGTCCACAGCGTCACCACGGCCATGGCGATGATCGTGAGGTTGACCGCCACGTCGTTGCGAGCGGACAGGAACGCCGCCCGGCTCAGGGAACCGCCGTGGTGGCGTACCCCGGTCAGCAACCAGGCGCTGGCGCCGTTGATCACGATGGCACCGAACGAGGCGAGCACGACCGGCAGGACGCTCGGGGCCACGGGCTGCGAGAACCGCTGGACAGCCTCCCAGGTGGCGACGGCGGCCGGCCCCAGGATGATCAGCGCCATGGCCTTGCCCGCGGCGGCGCGTCGAGCCAGCGGCCAGCCGAGAGCGATCAGGATCAGCAGGTTCACCGCGGTGTCCTCGAGGAAGTCGACGCTGTCCGCGAGCAGCGCCACGGAGCCGGCCGCGAGAGCCACCGTGAACTCGACGAAGAAGTAGGACAGGTTCAGGAGCGCGACGACCAGCACGACTCGACGCAGGCGACCGACGTCGGCGTACGACGAGGTCATCGTTCCGGTTCCTCCCTGCCTGTAGCCGCTCCACGTGCCGTGGCCGACATCATCCGTCGGCGACCGGTGGGGGTAGCGCCCGGCCCCGCGCGAGGTGGTCGGTGAGAGCCCGCTGACACACGGCCTCGGCGGTGCGGGCCAGGGTCGGGGTCACCCGGTCCACGCCACGGGTCCACTCGACGACGTCGGCAGGACGAGCACGAAGACGGCGCCTCCTGGGCCCACCTCACAAGCAAGCCACCCCGCGTGGTCCACCGCGATCGCGCGAGAGATCGCCAGCCCCAGGCCGGCGCCGCCCGCGTCGCGCGTCCGCGCCTCGTCGAGGCGTACGAAGCGCTCGAAGATCCGCTCCCGCTCGTGCTCCGGTACGCCAGCGCCGTCGTCGGTCACCGTCAGCACAGCCCACCACGCCGAACGGCCCGCCGTGCGGTCCTCGCGAGGCGTACGCGGTGCGGGGCCCCGCCAGTGCTCGGGGACGGCCGCGTCCTGCGCGAGTGAGAGCGCAGCCGTGACCGTGGAGGTGGCGTGTCGCTCGGCATTGTCGAGGAGGTTGCTCACCACGGTGCCCAGTGCATCCGGGTCACCGCGGACCAGAACCTGGTCGTCGGTGCCACCCGCCTGCACCGGGAGTCGCCGCGGACGCGCCACCTCGCGCGCGACCAGGTCAGCGAGATCGACGGGGTCGTCGCGGACCGGGCGCAGGGGCCCGGCGGCATCGCGACGGGCGAGGACGAGGAGACCCACCACCAAGCGCTCCAGACGAGCGGTCTCGGCGAGCACGTCACGCCTCAGCTCCGCCTGGTCCAGGGGCACGGTGGCCGAGACCTCCATCAGGGCGCGGAGGGTGGCGACAGGGCTCCGGAGCTCGTGGGAGGCATCGGCGACGAACTGTCGTTGCGCACGCGCCGAGACGTCGAGGCGTTCCAGCATCTCATTGAGGGTCTGCGACAACCTGCCGACCTCGTCATGTGTAGGCACTGCCGGGACTCGCCGTCCGCTGCCCGCGATGGTGATCTCGTCGGCGGTCCGGCGGATCCGTTCCACGGGTGCCAGGGCGCGCCCCACCAGCAGCCAGCTCGTCCCGGCGAGGACGGCGACCAGCAGGGGGACCCCCACGCCGAGCAGCCGTGTCGTCGACGCGGTGGCCTCGTCCACGGTCTCGAGGCTGCGCGCCACCGCGACGTAGTTGCGGGACCCGGCTACCTCGACGGTCACGACGAGATGTCGGTCGGACTCCTGGGGCACCAGGTTGCCCACGACACGCTGCCCGACGCCGCCCTGCGGCGGCGGAGGAGCCAGGGGTTCGGGGACCCTCAGCTGCGGGGAGGCGTCGAGCACGCCGTCCGGCCCCACGACCTGGATCAGGGTCTCCTCGCCGCCGAGCGAGCCCTCGACCCGCTGTACTCCTGCCCCGTCCCGCTCCAGGTCTCTCGCGACCGAGCGGGCCTGTTCCTCGCCGATCAACGCGACCGACCGGGTGAGGTCGTGCTGCTGGATGAGCACGGCGGCCACCGAGGCGGCGACGAGCAGGGGGGAGATCGCGAGGCAGACGGCCACCACCGAGCGCATCCGCACCGACCACGCTCGCGGGCGCCACCAGGCGTCACGGCGCGCCGTCGCACTCACCTGCCGTCACCCACCAGTCGGTAGCCCGAGCCGCGGACGGTCTGAATGGATTGACGCCCGAAGGGCACGTCGACCTTGCGCCGCAGGTAGCCGACGTACACCTCGACCACGTTCTCGCTGCCCTCGTGGTGCAGGTCCCACACCGCCTGCAGCAGGTCGAGCTTGGAGACGACCATGCCCCGATGTCGCATCAGGTGGTGCAGCACGGCGAACTCGCGGGCGGTGAGGTCGATCTGCTCGTCGCCCCGGCTCACCTCCCGTGTCGCCGGGTCGAGCGCCAGGTCACCGGCGCGCAGCACGGTGGGGCGGGCGATGCCGCCGCGGCGCACCAGAGCGCGGAGCCGAGCCACGAGGACGGGGAACGAGAACGGCTTGGTGAGGTAGTCGTCGGCCCCGAGGTCGAAGGCGTCGACCTCGTCGTACTCGCCGTCCTTGGCAGTGAGCATCAGCACCGGCGCCCAGGCCTCCGCAGCGCGCATCGACCTGCAGACGTCGTAGCCGTTGCGCCCGGGCAGCATGATGTCGAGCACCACCACGTCGTAGTCCCCGTCCAGTGCTCGCTCGAGCCCGACGAGGCCGTCGTGAGCCACGTCGGTGAGCATCCCCTCTGCCTGCAGCCCTCGGGCGATGGTGCGCGCGAGCGTGCGCTCGTCCTCGACCAGCAACACCCTCATGTCAGCCTCCCGACCTCTGGCCGGGCGGGGCGCCCGGGTGGTCCCAGGATGGGCGACGGGTCCTGTGAGGACTCTCAGGTTCTCTCAGCACGCCCACAGCGCCTGCTCGGCAGTGTGAAGACACCAACCACCACCGACCAGGAGGAACACCATGAAGATCACCACGTACCCGCTGCGTCGCAACGCCGCGATCATCGCGGCGGCAGCCGTCGTCGGAGGCCTCGGCATCGGGGGCGTCGTCACCGCCAACGCCGACTCGAGCGGCTCCGCCGACAACCAGGGCCAGGTCCAGCGATCCGACGGCGACGGCGAGCAGGACGACGCCACCGAGGTGGAGTCGGACGGTGAGACTGACGACGACGCGAGCGATGTCGGTCCCGATGCCGACCCCCAGGAGCCGGGTCACCAGGACGCCTCCGACGAGGCGTCCGACGGCGACGGCGAGCAGGTCGACGCCACCGAGGTGGAGTCGGACGGTGAGACTGACGACCACGCGAGCGATGTCGGTCCCGACGCCGACCCCCAGGAGCCGGGTCACCAGGACGCCTCCGACAACGGCTGAGTCCTCCGCCGCCTCGCAGTGCCGAACCCCCGCCCAGCACCGGCTGGACGGGGGTTCGGTCGTGCGGAGTGCGATGTCACCCGAGGGTGTCCATCAGGGTCTGCAGGGCGCTCACCTCGACGGCCGGGTCCGGGCTGGAGGACCGTACGGCGGACAGCGCCGGGTCGATCTGCTGGTCGACGAACGTCCACGCCTGGCAGTCCATCGGCTGCAGGGTGGCCTCGTCGTCGTCCCAGGCGGTCTCGAGGTCGGTGACCCGTGCCGTCGCGCCGGGCTGGTCGCCGGCGCGGACGAGGGCGAGCGTGTCGTCCGCGATGGTGCGCAATGTTCCCAGGTCGCTTGCCGGGAAGCTCGTTGCGACCTGCTCGGTGGCCTGCGACTGGGTCAGGGGGGCGCCGGTGCACGTGGGAGCGGCCCCCTCCTCGGCGGCCAGGGCGCTCTGGTGGGGTTGGGCGTTGGCCCAGCCGAGCAGGGCGACCGTGGCGATCGCGGCGACGGCCAGCCCGGCGAGAGCGCGGCGTTCGCGGGTGGGGTCAGCACTGGTCTGCGGGTCCGCCGCCGCCTCGTCCTCGATCACGTCGGCCCGCGAGATGCTGAGGTAGACCACGGTGGCGAGGATCGCCAGCAGGAAGACCACCGAGGTCATGAAGGTGCCCAGGCCCAACCCCTGCTCGGAGCGCGGGGTGGCCAGCCAGTCTCCGATGTTGGCGCCGAGCGGGCGGGTCAGGATGTAGGCGGCCCAGAACGCCAGCACAGGGTTCGCGCCGTAACGCCACGTGCCGGTCACGATCGCGATCAGCGACAGTGGGAGCAGCACGGAGGCACCGGGAGCCCAGCCGGTGAGCTTGAGGGTCCAGTCACCCGTCGCGGTACCGAGCGCGAAGGTGACCAGCACCGCGAACCAGTAGAAGCCCTCCCGCGGGGTGGTCACGATGCTGTGGATCGACAACGTCCGCTCACGCAGGTACCAGACCCCGAACGTGGCGGCGAGCAGCGTGGAGAACACCGAGGTGCTCACCCACAGCGGCACGCCGAGCTGGTCGGTGAGGATGTCGGTGTACAGGGTCCCCGTCACGCTCACCACGACGACGGTGAGCCAGTAGACGAACGGCAGGTAGGCCCGCAGACGCATCTGGACGGCGAGCACGACGGCGAAGACCACCGTGAAGATCACGGCGGTGGTGCTCAGCCCGACCCCCAGCTGCATGTTGATCCAGTCGGCGAACGACTCGCCGACGGTCGTGCAGAGGATCTTGATCACCCAGAACCAGACGGTGACCTCGGGGACCTTGTTGAGCAGCTGACGGGTGGAGCGGGGCGGGACCGGCCCGCGCTGAGATGTGGTGGTCATGGGTGAAGGGTCGGGTCGAGACCCTGCACCTCACCTGACCACCTGTCAGCTCTGGTCGTCCGAGGTGGCCGAGCACGCCGGGAGACTCACCACGAACGTCGTCCCGGCTCCGGTGGCGTGGAGAAGTGCGACGTCCCCGCCGACGCTGCGGGCGACCCTGCGCGCCAGGGAGAGGCCCAGGCCGCTCCCGGCCCCGTCCCTGGTGGTCGTGCCCGGTTGGAAGAGCCGTCCGACCACGGCCGCATCGATGCCCGGTCCGTCGTCGCTGACATGAAGCAGGGAGATGGCGGGATCGGGGGACACCTCGCTGGTGAGGGTGACGTTGTCGGCGACCGCGAGGGCGTTGTGCAGCAGAGGTGTCAGCGCGCGGAGCACGACCTGGGGTGGTGCCGCCAGGAGCAGGTCGGGTGCGAGGTCGAGCCTCAGCCCGGGACGGACATGCTGCTCGAGCACCAGGGCGGTGAGCTCGGCGGCCGACGTCGTGCTGGTCGGGCTGCCCGATGCCTGACGTCGCGCGATCTCCAGGAGCACCGACATGGTGGTGGCCATCGCCCGGCACCCGGCTCGGATGTCCTCCACGTCCTCGCGCAGCTGCTCGTCGAGGTCCGGTCGCATCGCGAGGAGCTCGGCGGTGCCCTGGATGGCGGTGAGCGGGGTGCGCAGCTCGTGGGCCAGCTCCGAGGTGAGTCGCTGCTCGGCCCGGATGGCCGCAGCGACCTTGTCGAGCAGCTCGTCGAGCGTGTGTCCCAACGAGCGGATCTCGTCAGTCGGTGGTCCCAGGTCGAAGCGCCGCTCCAGGTCGTGCTCACTCCACTCCCTGGCGGTGTCGGCCATCACCTGGACCGGGGCCAGCGCCTTGCGGCTGATCCAGGTGGCCAGCGCCAGCGCGAGGACGATCATGAGTGCTCCCGCGGTGATCGAGACGACNAGCGCGGTGTGCTCGTCGTTCTCGTACGGCGCCAGCGGCTCCGCCACGACGACGACCCCGCGGGTGCCGCCGTCCAGGGCGAACGGTCTCGCCAGCACGGAGTAGGCCTCACCTACCTCGGTCGTCTGCTCGACCGCCGAGTGCGACAACCGCTCGAAGCCCTCGCGCAGGGAGGGTGGAACCGTGCCGGCGACTCGGGCTCCATCCGCGCCGTACACCGCGACCCCGGGGTCCAGCCGGGTCGAGGAGACCGTGAGCGTGCCAGGGTCCGAGGTGGCCTCTGCCGAGTCGATCACCGCGTCGGCCCGGTCGGCGAGCACCCGCTCGACGGCGCTGGTCGAGGCCCCGGCCAGGACGACCTGCACGACCACGACCAGGGTCAGGGCCACGAACGCGGACAGAGTTCCGGTCAGTGCGACCAGGCGCCGCCGCACGGTGGCCGGGTTCTCCGGGACGCGCCGGCGGGGAGGTCTCACGGGCGCTCGGCCGTGGTGAAGCCGACGCCGCGGACGGTCTCGATGATGGTCGGCGAGTCGATCTCGTCGAGCTTGGCGCGGATCTTGCGCAGGAACGAGTCGACGGTGTTCTCGCTGACCATCGCACCGTCCGGCCAGGCAGCCGCGACGACGCTGCGACGCCGGACGACCTCTCCGGGACGAGACGTGATGGCGGCCAGCATCCGGAACTCGGTCGGTGTGAGCAGCACTCGTCCCTGGTCGGTGCGCGCCGAGTGCGCGACCGGATCGAGCACCAGGCCACCGGCTCGTAGCCGCCGGTCGGGCCCGCGACGGGCCAGCACGTCCAGCCGGGCCAGGACCTCCTTGATCTCGAACGGCTTGACGACGTAGTCGTCGGCGCCCGCGGCGAACCCTGCCAACCGTTCGTGGGTGGCCCCCAGAGCGGTGAGGAACAGCACCGGTGCGTGCTGACCGGCCGACTTGAGCGCCGCGACGACGTCGCGACCGTCGGCGTCGGGCAGCCCGATGTCCATGACCAGGACGTCCAGCGAGGTGGCTGCTCCGAGCTGTGCCAGGGCCTCGCGGCCGTCATGGGCGACGACGACCTGGTGCCCGGCCTGACGCAGCCCACGCACCAGCACCTTGCGGATCGGTTCCTGGTCCTCGCAGAGTCCGACTCTCAGCATGGGGACATGCTCTCGCGCGGCGGAGCGACGCGCCGACCGACGCGCTGGCTGATGGATCTACGCATGGGTGCTCCCTCTCGCCGCCGCGTGGTGCCGCCGCGGTGGCCTCGAGGGTGGCGCGGGTTGCCTGCAGACAACCTGATCGTCGCCTCGGCGGTCAGGTTGTCTGCAGGCACGCGCCCCTACGGTCGCTGGATGACTCAGCTCCCACCCCCGGCCCACGTCCGGTGAACGGCCTCGGGATCGGTGACGCCGTCCTGCTCGGGATCGTCGAGGGCATCACGGAGTTCCTCCCGGTCTCCTCGACGGCGCACCTCAAGATCACCGAGTCTGCTCTGGGGCTGTCGACCGACGATGCCGGAGTGGTCGCCTTCACCGCGGTCATCCAGGTCGGGGCCATCGCCGCGGTCCTGGTGTACTTCGCGCGCGACATCGCCAGGATCGTCACCGCTTGGACCCGCGGGGTGCTGCACAGCCGGCATCGCGAGGACCGCGACTACCGGTTCGGTTGGTGGGTCATCGCAGCCACTCTGCCGATCGTCGCGGTCGGCCTGGCAGCGAAGCCGCTCATCGAGGGCCCCCTCGCCGGGCTGTGGGTCGTGGTGGCGTCCCTCCTGGCCGGCAGCGCCTTCATGTGGTGGTCCGAGCGGCATGCGAGGCTGGACCGGGACGAGCAGGCGGTCACCCTGGGCGATGCCGTCGCGGTCGGCTCGAGCCAGGTCCTGGCGCTGCTCCTGCCTGGGTTCTCCCGCTCGGGCGCCACCATCTCCACCGGACTCCTGCGTGGCCTGGACCGGGTCGCCGCGACCCGGCTCTCGTTCTTCCTGTCCATCCCGGCACTCACCGGCGCGGGTCTCTACGAGCTCAAGGACGCCGTCGGCGCCGGCGCCGACGCCGGGCCGCTGCTCGTCGGCACCCTGGTGTCGTTCGGCGTGNCCTACGGGGTGATCGCCTGGTTACTGCGCTTCGTGGCCCACCACGGGTTCGGCCGGTTCATCGCCTACCGGATCGTCCTGGCCCTCGTGCTTGCCGGCCTCCTCGCCAGCGGCCATCTCGCCGCCTGAGCGACTCCCGCTCGCTCGGCCGGCGGACGAGCGGGAGGATGGGCACGTGATCGAGCCCGCCCCCTCGACGTATCGGGACCGTTCCCGGGTCCGGGAGGACGCCCAGCGTCGTACGCTGCGCGTCGTCGTGCTCGCCCAGGTGCTCGGCGGCGCCGGGCTCGCCGCGGGGGTCACCGTGGGAGCCCTGCTGGCCCAGGACATGCTCGGCAGTGAGGACCTCGCGGGGGTGTCGACGGCCCTGTTCACGCTGGGCAGCGCGCTGGCGGCGTACGGCGTGGGGCGCGTGAGCGCCCGG
>NZZG01000163.1 GCA_002698575.1 Pimelobacter sp.
ACCGATTACCTGCACACCGGCTGGTGGCCCACCTTCAACCTCGCCGACACCTTCCTCGTCATCGGGTTCATTGTGATCGCGTTGCTGCACGCCCGTCCCGAACGCACCAGGGACACGGCGCCGACGCCGACAAAGGACCACACCACCATCGGGCAGGTCACGGACGACCGCCCGCGGACATAGCCATCGCCTTCAGTGCCCGGCATCACACGCTTCGGCGCCATGAACTCGGCTGTCGAGCCACCGAGCAGGCACAGAACCCCTGCGACAGCGCGCCGTCTTCAGACGCGCTGGCAGCAGACCGGCCGGCTCCGCGTTCATTCCGCGTGTTCCCCATTTGCGCCGGGCTGTCGACGAGGCCGACGAGCATGACCGATGGGATCGGCCACGCCTACACCGTACGGCCGAACGACGAAGGCGACTGCGATCACTTGTGAAGATATTCACAAGCACCCTTGCCGCACGGTTCGGCTGGGCGGATGAAATCTTTGCTGCCTGCGCATGTGCTTTGATGACTCCTCATGTTGGGGTTCGGGGCAGACTGAAGATCCAGCATCGACCTGACATCGACCTGAAGGACTCAGCGCGTGGCGACACCCCGCCACAAACGAGAAGTTGCGCGACGCAATTCTCCGGCCGTGCTCATCGCAGCACCACTCGCCCTACTCGCAACCGGCGCAGCCGTGACGATTGGGGTAGTCGGCTACGACCGACCCGCCGATGTCCTGGCAGTCAACGAGTCGGCGGCGGGCGACATCGCCGACCGTAGGCCCGTCGTCTCGCGCGGCGGCGGCAGGCGCAGCGCCATCAGACCGCCCGCAGGAAAGCTCGAGGCCGCGGAGTCACAGCTGAGTCGAGTCGACAAGGCGCTGCTCCCGCGGACGGTGGCGGCGGCCATCAGGAGCACCGACACCCACCTGTGGACCGCAACCGAGCTCAACTTGTGGACCCGCCCCGACGAGCGGGCCAGGCAGGTCGGCGTCCTCGATTCAGGCAAGAAGGTGCCCGTCACCGGGCGCGAGATGCTCGGCCGGCAAGAGATCGTGCTGGACGGGCAGGCTCGTTGGGTGACTTCCGGGTACCTCAGCGACGAGAAGCCCGACGCTGGCCCGAGCATTGGTGGTCAGTGCACGAACGGCACCTCCGTCCCTTCCAGCGTCAGTCCGAACATCCAAGCGATCCACCAGGCCGTCTGCGCCAACTTCCCGGAGATCACCACCTTCGGCACGTTCCGCGGCGACGGTGAGCACGCACAGGGCATCGCCGTCGATATCATGGTCAGCGGTGAGCGCGGCTGGGAGGTCGCGGAGTTCGTCCGCGCGAACTATTCCGCGCTCGGCGTCAACTACGTTATCCACGCGAGAAACATCTGGTCGGTCGAGCGCAGCGGCGAGGGCTGGCGTGGCATGGAGGACCGCGGGTCCACGACCGCCAACCACTACGACCACGTTCACGTCACGACGTACTAATCTTGTCTGGCGTTGCACGTGGATCGACACCGCGTCGTTCGAATGCCCGATGTGCCGCTGATGAGATGAAGGAGCGGAGGCCCCGCCCCTTCAGGGATGACCTGCAAGTTCGCCGACTCTGCTCCACCCCGCCATGGGACCGGACCACGAGCGACGTCGAGTAGTGGACCTCCGAGTTGCTTTCGGGTCCGCGTCCGCTGACGGTGTCGACTATTCGCGACTACCAGAACGCGATGGTCCTGTTCTGCTCCTATCAGACCGACTCGCGCTCTGGCTGGGTCGATCAGTACGTGCAACGGTTCGGCACGCACCCGGTCCAGGTCTGTCAAAGGTGGAGCACCGCCGTACGCGTCGCCGACCACGAGGCACGTCCGACAGTGCGACCGCTGACACGAAACGGGGTCCAGGCCTTGTTCGACCTGGCTGATGACCATGTCGACTTCGCCCGCTTGTCGACGCGCAAGGGCTGGCTGACGCTGTTCCGGGACGCGATGCTGTTCAAGGTCATGTGCGGGGTCGTGCGCATCGTCGTGGCCGGCGCGATGATCGCGCTCGGCACCCTGCTCGCTCGGTGAGGCATGGGGTGCGTCGGCGACTCGTCTTCGCACCACTTCATGGTCGTTCCTCGGGTCCCTCCCGGCGGGACTCGGCGTCGCCCTCCGCATCACCGCGCTGCAGCGGGGCCGCCGCTTAACCGTTGCGACGCCGAGCATCCGCCCTCTTGGCATCTACTAACCTGTTGTAGGAGAAGCATCGGCTGTAAGAAGAGGCCGCTCGTGGCGAGGAGCTGGGACTATGGGGAACACAACGGCGGCGTTCCGCGAGCGGCTCCGCGTACCGTTCCGGTGGTGGCTCCAGGGCGGTTTGATGGTAGCGAGCTTTTGGATCGCCATGGTCGTTGCGATCCCCGAGGCCGCTGCGTGGGGAATCACCGCGGCGTTGATGGCCATGCTCGCAACCGGGCTGCGGTCGTACGGCGGCGCTCGCATCGTCGTGGACGACGGCTGGCTGCAAGCCGGACGAGCAAAGATCGAGGTCAAATTCGTTGGGCCCGTCCTGGCGCTTGACAAGGCTGCGGCACGCGAGGTGTCGGGACCGCTCGCGGATGCACGGGCATTCCTCCTGTTGCGGCCCTACGTGCCCGGGGCAGTGCGGATCGAGATCGACGATCCCGGCGATCCGACCCCCTACTGGTTGGTCAGCTCTCGACACCCGGCGGTACTGGCGGCCGCAATTGAGCAGACCCGTCGCACCGCCTCTCGCGAAGCGGACGCCGACAACACCAAGACGCAGGTTCGATCCACGGATCCCGGGATTCGGCGCCCATAGCGACCGCACCCTGCCCCTGTCGTTCGATCCACTGCCGCTCATTCCTGGGCTGCTGGGAGCGCTGCTCGAGCCGTTGCGGCCGCAGTTGTCACGCACATAGTGTCACCCCTACCGGGCCGCGCGACGGACGTGACGTCCACGAGCGTGGTGCGGCCCACCGAGTCTTACAGCGCGGACCCGCGCGACTGCCGCCACTGCCGCCACTGCCTGACAACGAACAGTCGCAATGGCTTGGGCAACGCCCACCAGCTGTGGCGACACGGCACTTCCCGATCCGGTAGCGCAGCAGCGGGATGAAGGACCCAGGACTGCCGGCGCCGAGCTCGCCCACCTGAGTCCACGACACGCGGTACTTGTTACAGTCTGGGACGTCTACTACGGCAGATAGTAGAGACCGGGACCTGTCCCAGCTGCGGGTGCTCGACCTTCCCCGTCTCGGGCACCCGCAGCGCTAACCGGGACGGATTGGGCTCACACGAGTGACGTGCTGCCGGATTGCGCCGGGCCGACAGACGGCCGGAAGGAGGCTGACGACGTGACGCCAAGCATCTGGTCGGTGCTCGTCATCTTCGTCCTGGCACCCCTCGGCGTCGCCTTGATCATCAGCGCCGTCGTCCTCCTTCTCGTCTCGCCATCCCGGCAGCCCGTCGTGCACCTAGTCGACGGGTCGCAGGACGAAGGATCGGACGGTGGCGATGAACGTAGCGCGGACACCGAGGACGAAGGAGATGCGCCCCAGTGAGGATGCCCGGCGCCCTAAACCCAGGGATGTTCCGCGGTCTCCGTCGCCACAACTGCGGTGGCCATGGTCGGTGCAGCAGCCGCCGCCCCCTTTCCTCCGCTAGCCGGCGATGCCATCTCCAGACGATGCGTTCGCCGATCAGTGCGCCTGAACCCGACTCAACCTCCGGCATTTCGTTGGGCAACCGCGGTGCCCAACGGGACGCGCCACGGCTCACCGAAGAGAATCCCTCTCCATGAGCTCCACCAGCATCTACACCGTCCCCCACGTGACCTGGGCCAGCTGCGCTGCAAAAGCCGCCGGCGTAGCCAACGAGGCCGTGCGCATCGCCATCACCGACGCCGGCTACCGGGTCGGCTGTTACTCCCCCACGGTCGCCGCCGATCAGTCATCGTGCTGGTCAGCGGCCGCCCGGCTCGGGTGCCCGTCATCGGCACGGCCCTGGTTGACCCCGCCACCGTGGAGCATCCCGGGCGAAGAATGCCCGCCATCGCTGTCGCACTATCGCGACCATGACTCCGACTGGGTGAGTTTGTAGAGATAGCCCAGTGCCGGGAGCACGATGACGGCAGCCAGGCCGACGGCGACGAGCAGTGCCTGGAGCGTGGCCGGGGCGCCGGCAGCGTCGGTGATGGTGACTTGGTCGACGAGCAGCCAGGGGTACTGGCCCACACCCCATCCGGTGACCACGGCAGCGACGGCCACCAGGGCAGTCACCCGGGCAACAGCGAAGCGGCGGATGCCGACCAGCACCAGCGTGGCGATGCCGGCGAGCGCCGAGATCGCGATCAGGGGCGCGGCCTGGGTCCGTAGCCCGTCAGCCAGTGTGGGCGCGTCGCGCTGCAGCGGTATCAGCGCCGCGAACACGGTGATGCCGGTGACGGCTCCGACCGCCAGCGTCCGCTGTCGCAGCTGCTCGGCGAGACGGCGTTGGCCGGAGCGGCGCGCGTCGGCGCACAGGAAGGTTCCGGCGAGGAAGGCGCAGGTGCCGACCGCGATGATCCCGCCGAAGACCGAGGTGGGGTTGAGCCAGGAGGTCCACAGGTCACCGCGCCCGGTCGCGGGAACCCGCCCGGAGGCGATCGCGCCGGCGACGGCGCCGAGGAAGAACGGCGTGATCACCGACGAGATCGCGAAGATGGCGCCGAACAGGCGGGCCTGTCCCAGCGTGGCGGCGTACTTGCGGAACGCGAAGCTCGCACCCCGCAGCACGATCCCCAGCAGAGCCAGCAGCATCGGCAAGATGAGTGTGGACATCGCGGCCGCGAACGTCTCGGGAAACGCGGTCCACCAGGTGACCAGGACGTAGATCAGCCAGACGTGGTTGGCCTCCCACACCGGTCCGATGCTGTGGTCGACCAGCGTGCGCAGCTCGGCGCCACGGGCCGTGCCGCCCGCGGTCAGGTCGTAGAACCCGGACCCGAAGTCGGCGCCACCGAACAACGCGTAGGCGAGGACGCCCACGAACAGCGCGGCAGCGACCACCACCGCCAGACTCACTGCTTTGCCTCCTCCGGAGCCGAGGCGCCGGAGCCGTGAGGACGCTGAGCCTCGGGCCCGTATGGGCTGGGCAGGTCGATCTCGCCGGAGCGCCAGCGCCGCGCCATCGAACGCAGCACGACCACCGCGCCGATGGTCATCAGGGTGTAGACCACCGCGGTTGTCCCGAGCAGCCACCACAGGCCGGAGTTCTCCCCCGCCGCCTCCGGTGTGCGCATGAACCCGTAGACGATCCACGGCTGACGACCGACCTCGGTGGCGATCCACCCGGCCTCCATCGCGACGACAGCGAGCGCCCCTGACACCGCGGCGAACCTGAGGAACCACCGGCGCTCCAGCAAGTCGCGGCCGCGCCAACGGGCGACCCAGAAGACAACGGCGGCCACCATCAGCAGGGTGCCGATGCCGACCATGCTCTGGAAGGCCAGGTGGGTGATGTTGACCGGCGGACGATCCTGGACCGGAAAGCTCGACAGCCCTTCGACCGGCTTGGTGAAGGAGTTGCGGGCGATCAGCGAGCCGAGGTAGGGAATGTCGATCGACCACCTCACCTCACCGTCGATCAGGAGGCCGCCGAGCCGCAGCGGTGACGGGCTCTCGGTCTCCGTCGCCAGCTCGAACGCGGCGAGCTTGGCCGGCTGTGTCTCGGCCAGGCGGCTGCCGAGCAGGTGGCCAACGAGCGGCTGGACGACAGCCGAGAGGCTCGCGAACGCGAAGGCCAGCGTGAACCCGAGCCGGTGCGCCCGGTCGCGGCGACCCCGCAGCATCCCCACGGCGTACACCGAGGCGATGGTGAAGCCGGCGACCATGTAGGCGGCCACCCACATGTGCAGGAACTGCCAGAACGCATCGGGGTTGAGCAGCACGGCCCACGGATCCACGTTGGTGACCTCGCCGTCGACGAGGTCGAAGCCGACGGGGGCGTTCATCCAGGCGTTCACGGCAATCACGAAGAACGTGCCCAGGACACCGGTGACGGCCATCGGCACCACCATCAGCAGATGCCTTCGGGGCGGCATCCGGTCCCACCCGTAGAGATAAATGCCCAGGAAGATCGCCTCGACGAAGAACGCCAGACCCTCGAACGCGAACGGCAGCCCGAGGACGTCGCCGTAGGTACCCATGAGCCCCGGCCACAGCAAGCCCATCTCAAAGCTCAGCACCGTCCCTGACACCGCACCGATCGCGAACAGGACCGCCGAGACCTTCGCCCACTTCCGCGCCAGTAGCAGTGCGTCTGGGTCGTTGCGTCGGATGCCGATGAGGTGCATCACGAAGATCATCGCCGGGAACGCCACCCCGAAGCACGCCAGGATGATGTGCCACCCCAACGACAGGGCCATCTGCTGACGCGCCGGCAACAGACCGGCCGGCTCATCGCCCAGTCCCACCAAGGCCATGAGCGGCGCGGAATCGGCCACGTTCGCGGTCAAGAGGAGAGGATCCAGCACCGTTCCACCGTAGGCGCCGATCGACGCGGAACCCCGGTCTTGTGAATGTTTTCACAAGACTTGATCCAGCTCTCCGTGGGTGTCTCGGCTGTATCGAGATGGGAGCGGCGGATCAGGTCCACTGTCGGGCGGTGCGCGACACTTGCGCGTGCCCGATGTGGCCGGCTCGCTACTTGGGCACGTCCGCTGAGGTCGGCTTCCGCAATTTCGACACTCGGCGGGTGGTGACTAGTCGCGCGGTGATTGCGGCGGTGACGAGCATCGCGAGTGCCGCAGCGAATGCTCCTGCGCCCAGGCTGTCGACCCAGTCCGCGAGGTGGTTCTGGATCTTCGAGGCGGTGGAGACGATCGAGTCGTCAGTGCTGCCGCCTGCGTAGACGCGTAGCTCGTACCAGCCGTACCAGCCGACGTAGCCGCCGGCGATGACCAGGAGCGCACCGGAGAGCCGGGTGAGGTACGGCGTCAGGCGGCGCAGGGTGCCCGCGGCGGTGTTGCTCATCAGGGCCGCTCCGATGGCCAGGGCCCCCACGACCAGGCCCATGCCCAGCGCGTAGGTCGTATAGGCGACGACCCCGTCGAGGGTGTTGCCGGAGCGGAAGGTGGTCGCGGTGACGACGAGGAACGGTCCGATGGTGCACCCCAGCGAGGCCACGGCGTAGGAGACCCCGTAGAGCACCATCGTGAGCGGGTTCGCCACTGGATCCTGGGTCAGTCGCAGGAACGGCACGTGCACGGTGAGGGTTCGCCCGGTCAGCAGAACAATTCCGATGAGGAGGAGCAGGAGGCCGATGCCGACGGTGACGACGGGAAGCCACCGCTGCACCGTGGAGGCGATCGGGGTGAGTGCAAGTCCGAACACGCCGAACACGGCGACGAACCCGAGTGTCATCGACCCGGTCGCGGCGATGGCGCGACCGACCGACGCCAGGGTCGACCGTCGGGTTTGGTCGGGCCCGCCGACAATGAACAAGGAGAGGTAGGCCGGCAGCATCGCGAACCCACAGGGGTTGACCGCAGCCAGGGTGCCTGCGGCGAGGGCGAAGGCGAGGGTTTCGTTGCCCACGGGCCGCGGTCAGTTGCCGGTGAGGGTGGCGATGTTGTCAGCCATGCCGGCTTCGCCGAGTTCGCCTCTGAGGACCTCGACGGTGCCGGTGTCGTCGATGAAGGCGTAGGCCGGCTGCTGCACCACCCCGAAACGCTGCCACAGGGACCCGTCGAGGTCGGCGAGGTGCTCGAACGCCGCGACGTCGTAATCTTCGACGAAGTCGCGCATATCGTCGGTCTCCCCGAGGCCGGCGATCCCCACGAACTCCACGTTCGGGTTGTCGGCCTGTGCTGCGGCGACGTACGGCGCCTCGCGGCGGCACTCGGTGCACCACGGAGCCCAGAACCACAGCACGGTGTCCTTGCCAGCCAGCGTGGTGCCGTCGAAGGCCTCGCCGTCCAGGGTTTGCCCGGTGAACTCGAGCTCGGGCGCCACCTCAGGTTCAGACCCGTCTTTGCTGGGCGAGTCGGTGTTGTCAGAAGGTGCTGCCGGTGTGCTGCTTGCCGGTCGAGTGCTGTCGCGGGCACCGGGGTCGGGGGTGGCCGGGGTGTCGGTGCCGCAGGCGGCGAGACCGAGCATCAGCAGGAGCGCCAAGGCCGCGGCACGCGATGCGTTGCGTCGGTCACGTCGCAGGCCGGTCGGACCAGCGTGTTCAGACATCGGCACTCGGTCGCCTTGCCGTGAGCTCGAGTTCGACAGGGCCACCCACCGGCTCAGTCGCGCACACCGGGCTCTGTCGCTGACGACGCTGGTTCCACACCGCCAGCAGGGCACCGGCCGCAACCACGAGGCCGAACACGGCTCCGGCGAACACGAAGGTGGCGACCGTGGCCGCGGCGCCGGCGATGCCGAGCAGGGCGAGCAGAGGTACCGCACAGCACACCGCGCACACGGCGGCGCCGGCCCCGAACAGGTGACGATCCTTCAGCGACATGCTCATGAGTTGCTCGATTCAGGGCGGGAGGCGATCTGGACGAACGGGATGGGACAGCACTGCGACTGCGCGCACTGAACGAGGTCGTCGCAGCCAGCGTCGCGGGCGGCAACGAGGCTGCACGGATGACCTGGAGGTCGGCGATCTTCTGCTCCACCTCTGTGAGCTTGGCCTCGGTACGGGACTGCAACCCACCGCCACTCCCGTGGTGGTGACGCCCGGCCTCGAGAAGCTCGGCGACCTCCTCCAGACTGAACCCCAGGTTCTGGGCGGCCTTGATCACCCGCAGCGTGGTCACCGTCGCCTCCGGGTACAGCCGGTGCCCACCGAGGCTTCGCTCCGGCTCGCCGATGATGCCGCGCCGCTCGTAGTAGCGCAGCGTCTCCACGTTCACCCCGACGGCCTCGGCGACCTGCCCGGCGCGCAAGCTCGCGTTCACGCCCCGGCCCCCAATCGAGATTCGGCGCGGGCGGCGAGCGCGTCGAGCACGGGCTCGTGCGTCGGCGCGGTCGAGATGGTCAGGGTGACCTCGCCACCGGTCATGACCAGCTCGAACGTGAAGAACGAGCAGCAACCCGTCTCCTTGGCCGCCAACCCTGCGGCACGGGCGGCGACATCGGGGTCGGCCCGTAGCTCGAGTCGCAGCTGCTGCGACGATTCCCGGGCCACCGCCAGCACATCGTCGGCGAACAGGGCGTCGAACTCAGCCCGCCGCAGCGGCTGCTCGACCGTCGGCAGGGTGCAGGCCGCGGGGACCCAGTCGTCCCCGGGCATCAGGTTCGCGCTCATGCCTAGACGATAAACCCGGACCCCGGTACGGAATGCAAGTCGCAGTCTCAGGCTTTCTGCTCATCGGTCGTTGGCCTCGATGCTCGCCCCATCCGGGGTTGCCGGAACCAGTCGCGGGACGAGCCTGATGTAGACGAGCATTCCCACCAGCTCGACCAGGGTCTGGGTGACCACGATGGCGGGGGTGATGGCGTACGCGGCTGGGAGCGCGAGGGCGAGAGGAAGGACGACCAGAGAGTTTCGGGTGGCGCCACTGAACACCAGCGCCCGGGCACGGCGCGTTTCGAGACCAGCGACCCGCGCCGCACCCACACCGAGGACGGCCATCACCACGAGGAACCCGGCGTAGATCGGCACGACCGTGACGACCTCGTCGAACCGGCCCTCGAGCTTGGGGACCTGGCTCCCGACGACGACGAACAAGGTGGCGGCCATCAGGGGCACCATCGCCGCCGTCATGGCGCCGGTGATCACCTGACCTGCCCGGTGGCGTGCGGCGAGGGCCTCGGTGGCCCAGGCCAACGCGAGCGGCAACACGATCAGGACGCCGAACGCCTCCAGGAAGGGTCCGACCTCGACGATGTCAGCCAGCTCGGAGCCGACGAACAACCACAACAGGACCGGGAGGGCGATCATCTGGGCCAACATCAACAGCGGAGACGCCGCGATCAGGCGTTGGCCGTCGCCACCGGCGAGACCGGAGAACACGATCACGTAGTCGATGCACGGGGTCAGAAGAGTCAACAGAACACCCAGAAGCACAGCTTGGGACAACGGCACGAAGACGGTCAGTGCAGCGACGACGAGGGGGACGATCATGAAGTTCAACACCAGCACCGAGACAAGGAACCGGGTGTCGCGGAACGCGGCCGCGATCTTGGTGAACGGCACCTGCAGGAACGTCGCGTACAACAGCGCTCCGAGCACGGGATAGATGCTCACCTCGAGCGGATGCGAGGTCCCTGACCACGCCAGCCCGACCGCAGCGCCCGCCGCCAGGCCACCGAGGTAGATGCCGATCTGGTGACGCTCGAGAGCCTCTACTGCGGACACAGACACGAACCTTTCATTGACGCCCGGAGCCTCGCACAGCGTCCTCCTCGGCTGGATCCCGGTCGTCACCCTATGTCGGGCGGCGCTGCGTTGCTTTCACACTGACCCAGAGGTCGTGCGAAGACGCGCTCAGAACGGCGCTCACGTTGAGAATTGTCCGGCGTGTCCCGGCGAGGTTTGCGGACAAGCTGCGGACAAGAGGCGACCGACCCGGACGAGATGGAACGACGTGGCATTGAACGTAAGGGGGCGCGGCACGGCCTTCGCAGGCTCCTGGCACGACGCGAAAAGTGGCGAGATCAACTTCGAGGACTATGTCGACCACGAGAGCCGAGCACGTCAGCGCCAACGGCCTCATGGGAGATGACTTCTCTTCGCGACCGGCGCCCGAACCCCCCTCTCGCGGAACAGCTTCCGACCCACGTCTGGGTGCCCGCAGTCGCCAAGAGCGGGATCAACTTCCAGGTGCGTGTCGCAGCTCGCGCCATGGACCTCGCCGGCAGCTCCGACGTGAAGTCCGAGATGGACCGCATGGGGCACGTCCAAATACAGACGACGTCGAAGTACCGGGGCTCGTCCGGACTGAGCCCAGGGTCGTCACTAGACAGACTCCGGAGCACCGTCCACAGATTGGTTGGCCTCGCATGATCGGCCCGGCTGCTCGAACTCCCTTAGGTGACTGTCAGCAACACACCGTCCACGGGAGGAAGACCATGCCTGACAAACTGCTCTACCGAGTCCCAGAGGTTGCCGAGTACCTCAGCATCAGCCGATCGAAGGTCTACGAACTCTTTAGGTCCGGCGAGCTGCGATCGGTTCACATCGATCGCACCCGTCTTGTCCGGAAGGGCGATCTGGAGAGCTACATCGACTCCCTGGCGTCGGCCTCGTGAGGACGACGGAAGGACAGGCGAGGTCGGACGGCGAGGTCGGACGGAGATTCGAACCAGCGACCTCTGGACTCACAGTGTGGTGGTGATTGCTTGCGCCCCTGCTTGCTGCCTTTTGACGCGTAGTGCTCTGACCTGCACAAACGCACCGCGACGGTCGTGACGGCGCTCACTCCTTTTGATGCCGTCAGACCTCGTTAGGCGGCTTGCGTCGAGGTTTTCGGGGAGTAAACGTGGCATGGCTCGAATCTCATTCGAGCGATGCCCCACGCACCTCTACTTCCTCGAGGTCGGACAGACGAGGTCGGACAGAGACTTGAACCAGCTGCCGGTGGGCAAACGGACGTGCCCTCACGACCAGTAGCCTGAACCGACCTAGCAAAGCGGCCAGGCTTCCTGAGTTTTCGGATGTCCTGCATCCCGGACAATCACCCCGCGAGTCGCCAGGTCTGCGTGGTCCGGCGTGTGCCTGACGTGAGTAGACTCCACATGATCTAGGGGAAGGGGCATCATGCCGTCTGTCGCCAAGGCAGCGAACCCTGATGCCGCCGAACATCTCGCGATGTTGATCCGCGCCCGAGAAGCGGCGATTCCGGGCTACTGGGACTTCGCTGACTCACCTCGACGTGGAGGTGGCCACGCGTTCTTCCAGTACCCGGCAATGATGGTCCCGGAGCTTCAAGGCGCCCTCCTGGATGATCTCCTCGTGGCCGATCCTGCGGTTCGAAGCGTCTATGACCCTTTCATGGGCTCTGGAACCGTCCTTCTTGAGTCGATCTACCGCGGGCTCAACTTCGACGGCGTGGACATCAACCCCATGGCCGTGCTCCTAAGCCACGTGAAGTCCCACCCGCCGTCCGCGAGTGCAGCGTCAACAGCCGTCGAGGGCGTCGTGAAGCAGGCCCGCGATCCCTCCGGCGCCCCGTTGCACACCTTCACCGGCGTCGAAAAGTGGTTTCACCCGCAGGTCCGTCAGGAACTTTCGCTCCTTCGCCAGGCGATCAGGGCAGTCGCGGAGGTCGAAACGAGGCGCTTCCTGTGGGTCTGCCTCGCTGAGACAGTCCGCCTGGTATCCAACTCACGCACCTCCACAGTCAAGTTGCATATCTACTCGCCGTCTGACCTTGCCGCGCGGCGGCCCAAGGCCATCGCGATGTTCGAGTCGATCGGGAAGGCGAATGCCTCCCGCGCCGCCGAGCACTGGGCTCGTGTCCTCAAACAGAGCGCCACCGCTTTAACAACCGAGCCCCCTGAGGTTCACATTCAGCGTGCGTCAATCCTTAGCGACATTGTCGGCCCGCAATCCACCGACGCGATCATGTCGTCTCCACCATATGGAGACAACGGAACGACTGTTACCTACGGGCAGCACAGCTACTTGCCACTGCAATGGATCCCACATGAGGATCTCGTGGGGACCTTTGAGGAGCATCTACTTCAATCCACCGCCCGCATTGACTCGCTGAGCCTCGGCGGTTCGCGCGTGGGCGCCCTCGACGCCAGGAAAGAGATCGAGGAGAAGTCGACGGCACTTGCGGAATTCCTCCCACTGATCGGCAACCGTCCAGACCTGCTAAAGAAAGTCGTCGCGTTCTCGCGAGACTACGAGACGGCGCTCGGCCGTGCGACGAGGCCACTGAAGCGTGGCGGCTTTAGCTTCTGGACATTGGGTGAGCGTCGCGTTGGCAAACAGTCCGTCCCGCTTGTACGAATCACTCAGGACTTCTTGGCCTTGCACGGCCAAACCTCAGTGCTAGTGATCGATCGAGTCCTGCCCCTAAAGCGCAAGCGGATGGCCGGGCTCAATCAGAGCGGCGCAACCATGGGCACCGAACACATCCTCGTGACGGTCAAGTCCAGTTAGTTAGTCAACGTCACGGACGATTCCCAAGTCGAAGGCCGGTCGGCTCCGATACTGAGCTGCCAAATCGGCAGTTCGCATAGCGATGTCGGAACGCAATCGGCCCGAGCGTCGAAGCCCGTAGGTGATCGTCTTGGCTGCGGGATCGATCTGGACGCTCGCACCCAACTTGGGATCGGTGACTCCGGCAGTCAAGTCGGCCGCCAGTGCACGGAGGATCTGGTCGCGGCTTGACACCTTCTTGAGCTGGGTTTCGAGCGCGCTGTAGTTCACGATCGCCTTCTTCGCCTGCTTCTGGAGCACGCCCAGCCGCGCGAGCCATGATCCAGCCATTGGCCGCTCCTCAACGTAGTCCAACGAAATCCGACTCTCGCCACCTTCGCTGAACACAGTGGCGTCGAGCACCTCGATCGGAACGACAAGGTCGCACCCGGCGCGCAGATCGACCACCCACTTGTGGTCGCTATCCGGGTCGAGATAGCCAAGGGCGTGTAACGTTCCGCCGGCCCCACCGTCCGGTTCCGGCTTCACTCGCGAGAGAGTCACGGTTCGGATGTCGGGAGTTCGCACGCCCTTCTCGCGGACCGAGAGGTCACAGGCTTGGCCCAGGAGGATGTAGTACTTGGCTTCACCCCCTCCCCACAAGGATTCAAGCCGGAAGATATCCCCGATCTCGATCGGCAAACCAAGAAGGTTCATGTAGCCGTCCGGCTCGAATGTGTCAGCACGCAGCAGTGCGCGGATCTGGGCATGGTCGCTATCTGCGTTCCTAAATGCGCCGATCGCCGCTCCGCGCAAGGCAGGAAGGTTCTCCTCGGAAAACGTGCTGTCGCGAAGCCCATGAGCCAATGAGCTCGCATGAACGTGGTGCGCTAGTCGCAGCGGATGATCAAGTTCGAACGTTCCTTCGGCCTGCGCTGCTGCAATTGACTCGACTACCGCGTAGTCGCTCAACTCTGCAAAGGCCGCCGCTGCTGCCGCCGCCGCAGTGACAAGGGCACCCTCGACCAGTTTGCGGTACGCGCCGAGTTCTCGCACAAGGAGCAGCGCGCGAAGCCCTGCTGGAAACAAGCCGAGCGAACTGGTGCGGAACTTGCCGATCGCGACCAGCCGGTCCGCATGCTCGGGAAACTTCGTCCGCAGGGACTGTGTCAGGTCGCGCTCCGCAGCCTCGTTGGGCGCATGGCGCGTGAGGAGCCCGGCCCAAACATTGTCTGACACCTCGCTGATCAGCTCTTCGAGCAGGGTGTCCCCGAGGTCCTCAGCATCGGCCTGCTCCCGCGAAAATGTTCGATCGATCAGTACTAGGTACTTGCGACCGTCCGCCAGAAGATCTCGCCAACCGGCTGCCCAGTCCGTCATCGACATCGGAAGGAACTCTGCGGTTCCGTCGAACACAGCGGCGAGGGACCCCTGGGCCTTCAAGTCATCGGCGATCTGCTCCGCGTCGACCTGCTCGGCGAGATCTTGTTGGAGCGTGCGGACATGCCCAAGGAGTTGGTCCTGAAGGGCCGATGCAAACCCGGCCCAGTTCTCGTTGACGAAGTCAGAGATCGCCGCCGGATCCTGTTCGTCGACGTCGTCGATTGTGGCGGAGCTCGGATCGGCGCGCAGCAGATCGATGACCGTGCTAAGGAGTGCCGGCGATCCCGCCATGGCCTCGGTGACCTCAGCAGCACTGCCTTCCCCGCCGCCAAAGTGGACGTCATCGACTGAGATGACCGCCTCGATGCCAAGGGCAGAGATCAACCGTGAGATCCGCTCACGAGCCTCGGCAAGAAGAACCTCTGAGCCGTCGTCGGGGATGTGGTTTGGCGGTGCCTGGCTGTCCAAGCTCGTCGCCGCAGACGCGCTGTCAGCCGTCATCGATCTTCCGCCCCCGACGTGCCGCCAGCCAAGAGCGACCGGAGATCGAGTTCGAACGTGTCGCACCTGCCCGCCTCGTTGCGATGCTCGCCGAGTTCGACTGTCGCGCCCTCTGAGTCGAGCAGCTGCGAGACGACGAACAGCCCCAACCCGCGACCGATGTTCGACGGCTTCGTGGTCACGAATGGTTCGAAGAGCGATTCCTCGACAGGCAGCGGAACTCCAGGACCGTTATCTTGAATGCGGATGAACGGCGCCTCCACGGTCATCGTGATCTCGCCTTGCCCGATGGTCTTGAGTTGCATCTCGCGAGCCACCCAGTACTCGCTGTTCCTGATCAGGTTGTCGATCACCTGCATGAACTTTCCCTCGTTGATTCGCATCGAGAAGTCTTGCGAGATGGTCGCGATGATCGAGATTCCGCCGGCCTTGAGTCGCGGTTCGTGGAAGTCGACTGCACCTGCGATCAAGTCTGAGACTTTGTGCAACGCCTTCGTCTCGCGCCTGAATCGCAGCGCGGGGTTCAACCGCGATACCTGACGCGCGAGCTCGGCCGCGGAGGCCCGCACGTGTTCCGCATAGGCGATGCTTCGCAGGTCGTTTGGCTCTTGGTTCCGCATGTAATCCAGGATCTGATGGCTACGGCCGCGGAGCCGGTCGGCGATGTGGTCCACCTCGTGGGCGAGGATCTCAGCACTCAACCCCAATGCGACTGACTCCCACGCATCCGAAACTCGTTCGTCCGCGACGGCAATCTTTTCGTGGAGCAACTCGGCGGCACCCCGTAGATCGCGAATCATGTCGAGGACGCTGTCGACGTCCTCCAGAGCACTGCTCAACTTTGATTGCGCCGCGCGGATCTCCTCGCTCGCCCGCTCTACTGCCATCTGAAGGGCAGGGTCGACCCAAAGCGCGTCTGCGGATCCTTGCGCCGAGGCGTCGAGATTGGCAACGATCGTGTCGAGCTCCCCCAGGGTCGCCTTCGCTCCCTCGGCCCGCTCCTTCGCAGAGGTCGCTTGGGCAGCTCGGTCCGCGATGTGCTCGCTAATCTCAAGCGGACTCGCTGTCGGATCAAGGTCGGTTGGCGTGGTCTGCTCGCGTACGTAGGTCAACCAGTTGCGCCGCACCAGGTCCTGCGTCTCGCGCGCGAACTTCACGACCTGCTGCATCAGGTCGTAGAACCCTCGCCACGCTGGAGTGTCCCGGAACGCCTCTCGACTGGACGTCTCCTCCAGTGCGACGTTGTCTCGCGCCGAGAGATTTACGTACCCGGCGGAGTTGAGTGGCCGCAAGCCGTACCAGGACGAGGCGGTCGTCTGCTGCCGAGACAAGCCGAGCCAGTCGTCGTCCAGCCGGATTCCGAACCCATCCCTGAAGACCCGGATCCCAGACATACCCTTCGCGAAACTCCGGAGCTCGCTCATTGTGTCAAGGGCCGACTCGTCCGAAGTGTCGTACGTGAACGTACTGATCTCGCCAGCGAATGGACCAGGATCGCCGACCTCGTGGCGCGGGTCGCCCGCATCGTCGAGGGTGACGGTCCGGTGAAACCTCATGAAGTACTTGTCGTCGCCCACCTCCGCGCCGACCGATCGCGCGCGAGCAGACTTCTCTTGAAGCAGCCAGGAAGCGAAGGCGAAGCCGTTATCCGGCACCACGAGTCGTCGGTATGCGGCGCCCTGCTCAGACGACTTGCCCCGAAGCGAAAGGATCTGAGTCTCGGACTCGATCTGGAGCTCCCCGGCGGCGTAGGAAAATCGCAGAAGCGTCGGCGCCGCGTCGAGCAACCGGCGCGCTTCGCGCCTCGTGTCGATCTCTGCTCCGTTGATCTTGATGAAGACCCTGAGCCCGGCAGCGTTGTCGTACGGGGACAGAATGCTCGCCAACTGTTTCTGGAGGTCGAGCTCCCCCTTCCCCTCCCAATAGTCAAGGCTGTTGAGACCGAACACGCTGATCTCAGTCCCAGGACGTAACCCGTCGGCGACCCTCGAGAGAACGGGGAGCGCCACCGAGTTGAGGCTTTCCGCGCCAAGGAACCTCGCCCAGTCGATCATCACGCCGTAGCTGTGAGGTGGGTCCTCGGCAGTCGAAACCGTCGACAGCTGCACGACCTGACCTAGCCGCTGGACACCCAACCGCCCTAGACCTTTGTCCCCCAGCGGAGTTCGCCCTCGGGGCGTCGTGTAACCGGCAGCCTTCAACTTACGTTTGCTGCTGTTCGAGACGGTAAGCCAACCTCGGCGGATCGCGTCGAGGTCCATGCCGTGCCCATCGTCCTGGACCGTCAATCGGCCCCTGACACCGCCGGCCGGCGCTGACTTCCCGTCCTCGAGTTGCTTTCCCGATTCACGGTCGTACCAATGCTCGGTGTCGATCTCGACGCGGACCGTCTGCGCGTCAGCGTCATAGGAGTTCTTGACGAGCTCGACTAGTGCCTGGGCGTCATCGGTTATGAGGTCCTCACCAAGCTTGAAGAGGACCGAAGGATGAACCTCGAAATACTCGTCGGTGGAGTTCGCCGCGCCAAGCCCATCCTCGTCAGACACGCAGCGTTCCTTTCGAGTCAGAGGCCAGGTCGCCGTCTCAGGCTTTATGCGGCTGGGGTTCCCGTGTTCAGGCTACCGGGCCCGTTCGCCACTCCACGGCGCCATTCGCGAAGTCACCCGGCGGCGAGCAGCTAACCGGGCCCACGACAAACGGGCCCACGCAGAGGTCAGCAACGGCAACACCCGCGGAGTCGCGCACGGCGATCGCTGACATACGCGGAATTCAGCGTTCCTCGAAGCTCGACTGGTCGAACTTGAGTGTCCGTGCGTTCTCGGAGACTGTGCGGACCTTGCCCTCGTCGAAGCCAGTTGCGTCGGTGGCCTCGATCTCGATTCGAACGACGACGTTGGTGTTGACGTCCGCGCGGAGGTGGGCGAGAACTTCATCGGCGATGTTCTTGAAGTCGAGCGCAATCTTGTCCGAGTTGAGGGTCTTCACGCCGTAGAAGCGGGTCTTTGCGTTCGGGAAGACGATGTCAGGTCGCACCGTCGGCGGGCGATCAGGATCATCGATGACGGGCTCGTCTGGGTCCGGGTCCACCGGCAGAGGAACCTCGGCGTCGCGCTGCTTGGCAGCAATGTCCGGCCGGACGAGAAGGAGCGAGTCCGTCGCGGCTGGAGCTGTGCCCTTGTCCTCCGGGGTCCAGAGTCCGATGTAGCGCTCGGCTGCGTCGTCGTAGCCGGTGGCCAGTGCGAACGCGTCGGTCTGCCAGATCATCGGCATGTCGACGATGCCCTCGTTGAGCACGCGCCGGTCACGCAGTCGCGGCATGTATGGGTACTGGCTGTACAGATCCCATAGAGCCCCGAGCGAGACGTGTCCGTCCTTCCAGATTTGGGGCACCTTTCCAATCGCGAGCCGGATCGTCGCAGCCGCCTGACGAGTCGAGAGGTCACCGTCGTTGCCGAGGCGGCGCGACACACGGTCCGCGAGAGACTCCGACTGACCTTCGACCTTGGTCTCGCGGATCACAAACGGTGCACCCGGATCAGGCTGAGTGGGAACCAACGCCCACGTGAACGTCTGCAGCAACCGCGACGTGACCGTCTGGTTAGCCTGCGCCTGGCGCTGGCTCGCCTGGTTCTTCTGGTTCTGCGTCAGGTCCAGGTCCGCCTCATTCGTGAGGACGTGGCTCCAGCCGAGGTAGTCGCGCGTCGCGGTGTCCAGCTCTTCAAGGCGGGCGTCGTCTGCGGCGAGGTAGACGAGGGCGTTGCGTTTGGTGCGGTTGGCGCCACCGCGGTGCTCAGTGGCCTTCTGTGCGAAGTCCTTCGCAGCTGATTCGGAACCACGCTTGTGGCCGACCTTAGGGTGCAGGATCACCAAACGCGCTTCGTCGGTGTCGGGGATATCGGCGTTGTTCTCCGGGCAGACGTGCACGCCTGCGAAGTCGCCGCGGGTGCGCGCCTGGCCCTGGAGTCGTTTGACGATCTCAGCCCACACGTCTTCCCGGTGGAGCCTCTCGGCTTGATCCTTGGCCGTGCGGGTGATGTTGGGCTGAAGGTCGTACCAGTACTTGCCCGAACCGGAGTAGAAGTACGTTGCCCGGTCCCCGAGTTGGGTCAGTGCGGCGTGGAAGTTGCCGGGCACGTCGCCGGGGACTGCTGTGCCGAGGAACACCCGCTGGCTTCCGATGCCCTTGTGTACCGAGCCAGGCGCGATTGTGGGCGCGGCACCGAAGAACACCGTCCGAGCGAGGCGCTTGGTCAGCGAGCGCTGCCCGAAGAGGGGCTTCTCCTTGTCGATGCGCCCCGGCTCAGAGTTCGGGCCGTCGACATCTGCGTCGATGATCGGCTTCCAGGAATCCTGGAGGTACTGCGTGAGCTCGGCGTTCACGTTCGCCGTCGCGAGCGGGATCGAGCCGGGCATGATCAGCGGCGACGCATCTTCACCGGTCCAAAGCGCGTGGATGACCGTGCTCATTAGGCGCAGAACACCACGGGTGCGCTGGAAGCGCTCCAGCGACGACCACTCTTCGTAGAGGGTGTCGAAGAGCTCGGGGTGAATCGGGTAGGTGCGCTTGATCCGGTCCTCATAGGCCGAGTCGCGCGCCTCGCGCGGGAAGTCATCGGTGTATTTGCGGTACATCTCGACGTACGCCCGAGCTGTAGCGCCGATCGAGGCGAGCGCGGCGGCGTCCGGCTGGATGAAGAGCCGCTGCTTCACGATGTGGTACGCCTCGTCCGACGACGCAGGGCGCCATTGGTCAGCGACGCGGCGCACGACGTTCTGCAACCGCTTTAGTGCTTCCAGCCCGTTGGCTCCGCCGACTTCCTCGGCGTTTCCTGCGACGAGCGTCTCGCCGTCGTCTCCACTCTCCGAAGCCGGGATCGAGATCGCCAGCAGCACTCCGGATGTGCCCTTGCTGGCCTCAGTCAAGGACTGGGCAAACGTGAACTGGTCGTCGAACGTGCCTCCGGCCAGATCGTCGCGCCCGACAAGCGAGCGTGCGTAGGCCACCCACTCGTCGATAAGGATCACGGCCGGTGCGTACTTGGACAGCAGCTCGTGGAGCGCGTCGCCGGGGTGAGTTCGATCGGCGTCGGCCTTCGCCACGATTGCGTAGGCGTCCTTACCGCCGAGTTGATACGCCAGCTCACCCCAAATCGTGTTGACCTGCGTGCCGTCTTCCTTGGTGACCCCGGACGGACTGAAGTGGTTGCCGACGATGGCGACCCGGTTGACCTTGGTGCCGGCGTAGCCGTTCGCAAGCAGGAGTTCCTGCGTCTCCTGGGGGAACTCACCGACCGGCAGGCCTGCGGCAACGTGCCACAAGGACAGCATCGAGTGGGTCTTGCCGCCGCCGAAGTTGGTCTGCAGATTGATGACCGGGGAGGCGTTGTCGTCACCGGAGAGCCGGCGAACAGCTCGGCCGATCAGGTCACGCAGACCTTCAGTCAAGTACGTGCGCTTGAAGAATTCAACCGGGTCCGCGTAGTCGGCGTCGACCTCGCCTCCGGTCGCAACCTTGTAGAGGTCGGCGGCGAACTCCGACGCGTGGAAATTGCCGGTTGCTACGTCGTCATGCGGCTGGAGGACCTCGCGCCACGGCTTGAGCCCTGTCGCTTCCGGGTTGTCGACGGCAGCCTTGAGGACCTTCTTGTCGTCCTTATCAGCCGTGACCCGCCTCAGGTTCAGGCGGACGCTGCGGACCTCTTCGGCCTCAGCGGGTGCGCCCACCAGTTTGAGCAAGCGCTCGCCAGTGTCGAGCGAACGGTAAGCATCGTCGTCCGTGAAAGTCCCGTTGTGTGCCCAGTTGTTGCGGACCTCGCGCAGCTCAATCGCGAACGACTCACCAGCCTTGCCGAGCGCCTGGTTGAACGGGTACCAGCCCGGCTTGTAGCCGCCGGTGATGTTGCCCTCGGTGAGGATCCGGAACTGCACCTGGGGGTCGAGCGGGTCGTAGGACTTGCCCGCTGGCACGCCGTTCTTCAGATCCTTGCCCTGGACGAGCTTCGTCCACTCAGCCCCGAGCGCGGCGTCCACCTGACCGATCACCGACGAGATGAAGTCATCGAGAGCAGGCGCGAGCACCTGGAACATCCGATCGATGCGGTCGCGGTTGCTCAATGCCATGTCAGTCGACTTCCTCATCTAGCTCATCGTCAGGCTCGTCTTCGGGGTCCTCGGGGTCCTCGGGCTCAGGCTCGAAGGCTGCCGACGTCTCTAGCGCATCGCCTGTCTCGAGGTCGCGCGCCACCGTCTTGTCCATGGCGGTCTCGATCAGCTTCGACAGCGACTCACGACGGGCAAGGAAAAAGGCGTCGAAGTCGTCCGCGCGCAGCGCCACTGGGTCGATCTGATGGGCGGCGATGATGCCGTCAAGATCGTCAGGGCTGATGCCAACTGCGGCCTCAAGACCCTTGATGTAGATGGACGGGGCGTGACCGCTGAGCCGGATATTCGTCTTCTTCCCCAGCGGTGTCTTGTTGACGATGCTCTCCCGACGTTCGGCATCAATGCTGTTCTTCAGGCACCAGGCCTTCGGGAAGATGTGGTGGATGTCCACCTGCATCGACAAGAACTCCGCCTTGTCGAAGGGCTGATTGAGCATCCAATCTCGAGTGTCCTGGGCCATCAGCAGTGCGTAGACACCCTTGTAGGCCGCCGAGTTGCGGGTTCGCAGCGAGTGCAAGCGCGATTGGAAGAAGTTCGCGTCGTCGACGGTTTTCGGTCGTGACGCCTTGGGGTCCGCGGTCGCTTGTGCCCAAGTCGGGACCTGCTCGACGTCGCGAGCGAACCTGGTCTCGATGGCACCGCCGTACAGCTCACCCAGGACTCCGCACCAGAACCACTGAGTCAGTCGCTTGTGGACGCCGTGCAGATCCGCCTGGTTGCCCAAGAGCACCCTGATTGCAGCCAGGGGAACCACCTGCTTGGGGTAAGGCAAGTCCGCTTGGACGTGAATGTGTTGGGCATCGAGGAAACCCGCGACCCAGACGAGTGCCTGTCGGACTTGCGGCGCCCAGGTCAGGTAGTCCTTCAGCTTGAGGTTGAGAATGTCTTCCTTGCGCGCGGTGGTGGCGCCCGGACCGTGAATGGACGCCAGCAGGCTGACGATCTGCAGAAAGTCAGTGCTCTCAAGCCCCTTGAGGGCGGGGTAGACGTGGAGTGCCTCTTTGGTCGCAGTCCAGTCGTCGTTGAGCCGGAAGTCGTCGCCGTGCTGTTGGTAGTAGTCGGCGTCCCCGGCGTACACGGCCGTTAATAGCTCAAAGACATTGAGCGGTAGCCCGCCGATGTTGACCTTCTCGAAGACGGTCGCGACCGCCGCCTTGCTAGTCGAGTCGTCCAAGACGATGGCCGGGATGGCGTAGGAGCCGACAGGGGTCAACAGGTGCGCGACGACTTGGTTCATGATCCCTGTGTCCGAGAGTTGTGAGAGCCAGGTCATCGCGCCGAACGGCTCGAATAGGAGCCGGAGTGGGAAGTGACCCTGCGCACGCTCCTTGTCCTCATCCGACAGGTCGAGCAGGGTGTCCTTGCCGAAGTTGCCGCGGACTACCCCGTCCCCCGGGACCGAGATTACGGCGTCGTCGACTCGATCTTCTCCCTCAAGCGCAGTCGCCAGGCGCAAGTAATACCGTCGTTCGAACAGCTTCCCGCGGGAGTCTTTGGTGGCGACCACCCCGTCTCCGGTAAGCGCCTGGGTTAGCGAGGTAAGCCGCTGCTGGCCATCAAGCAACAGCCATTCGAGAGGTGCGTCCACCGGAAGGGTGACGCCTTCGACGGGTCGCGGTTTAAACCGAACCTGGGTGTTGTCCGCCTCGAGCATCATCACCACTCCGAGTGGGTGACCACGCAGGATGGTAACCAGGAGCTGCCGGATCCGCTCGTCCTCCCACTTGTAGCCGCGCTGGAAGTCGGGCAGTTGCACCTTGCCCGAAGTGGTCCACGCAAGGAGGTCCTTCAGCGGGTACTTCGGTGTCTGGAACCCCATCACTCGTCCTCATCGTCGAAGTCGAAGGCACCCTGGCTGGCGGCCGGCCTCTTCACGGACCGCGCGACCTCCAGGAGGTCCGGCCAGCTGGTCACAACTGCGTTGAAACTCAGCGCGTCCTTGGTCCAACCGTTGCTCTCGGCAACACGGAAGAGGAGGTGTCCGAGCTCCTTCACGAGATCAGCGTCGACAGCGCCGTCGGGGCGACCGAGAGCCGAATGAAGAAAGTCACCCGCAGGAGCGATTCCGTCCCGCTCCAACGTCTTGATCAGGTGGTGGAGCGCTTCCCAATTGCTGGTGTGCGTGTCCTTGAGGACGTCGTACTCCCAAGACAAATCGGCGGGCTTGGTTAGTTGCACGGTTCCAGCGCGACTCGCGAGGATCTCGTCGCGGTCCATCGCGTCAACGCTCGTATTGCGGGCGCGTGCGAGGTTGTCGGCATCGCCGAACTTCCCGACGCCGTAGCCGTGCTGGCGGTACCACGCAATTGCAAACCGGCTCGTGGCGTCGAAGTCGCCTTCTTGCTCGTTGAGCACCTGGTCCAGGACTTCATTGATCCTCGCCAGAGCAGACCGCACCGTCATCTTGTGGCCGTCCGCTTCGATCACCCCGCTGAAGCGGCTGAACACCCCCATGCCCGGCCCGATCGCTGCCTGGGGTAGATCAACTGGAGCGATCTGGCCCTGCTGCAGTCTGCGTAGGGCGTCGGGAAGCTCGTCCTCCAGGGCCGCGATGAAACCGCGGCGGTCGGTTGTTGGTGCATCCTCGGCCCGGGGCCTGAGACTTAGAATGATCGACGAGGCAAGCGCGTTCGACCCAATATCGCGCATTCGACCGCGGCCCTCGGTTCTGACCGGCCAAGTAGACGTGATCTCCCAGCCGGCCCGAACCATGCCTTCAAGCAGAGTCTCCCACCCCGTCGAGGCTTCGCCCGACTCGTCAGTTTCACTCTGTTTGAAGGCGTAGTAAACCGTGATCGGGAACCCAGGGTTCGACGCAGACCGCGCCCGCTCGAACACATTACGGAACCCAGCTTCGAAGAACTTTCGCGCGCCCTCACTACCCTCATGGCGATACGGATTGGCAATGAGCTCCTCTGCCTTCGGCACCAAGATCGTGCCGAGAAGCTCTGGATAGACGTTTCGCAGGGCACGACGCAGCCAAACATAAAAGAAATCAGAGAGGTCTGCGTAGGCGATGTTGTCGTAGTACGGCGGATCCGTGCTGAGAAGCGCGCGCTCGGACACCGCGTCCTGGGCATTCGCCTGACGAATCACCGGCGGAGTGCCTGCTGGCAACCTCTCCACGGCGTTGGCGACAGCCGCAGTCATCTTGGCGAGACTGCCAGAGCTTTCAGCAAACGGGTTGCCCTCCGCAAAGTCCCAGGTCATTTGGATTGCCTGGCGAGAGAACATGTTGCGCAGAATCTCCATCTGCGGGTTACTCGCCCATGTCGTAATGGTCGACTGGTAGTCGGTCAGTCGGCTTACGATGAACGCGAGATAGGTCGCGACAGCATCAGCGTATGCGTCAGAGCCACCGTCTGCGAGCACGCGCTGGCGCGTCTCGCCCACCAGATCACTGAACGTGGTAAGCGCGACCAGTTGACGGTTGCTGAAGAGATCGGCCCATCTCGTCATGCCATATGCCTGCACCCGAAATCCGAGCGCTTGTGCCGGCAGATCGCCCTCGATCGAATCGAAGGGCCTCTCTACGCGGGCGCTTCCAACATGAACGGGGTCAGGGGGGAGGTAACAGCGGGACCGATTTCCCTCAGCAACAACGGCCATGAGTGTCTGGCCGATTCGGCCCTCACGACCCTCAGCTCGGATAAGGGCGAGCGGAATGGCCGTCTGGCACGCCAGACACGTCGAACCAACCCGACTCACAGTCCCATCGATGTCGGCGGTCGGCGCGTGGGCCTTGTCGTGCCCGATCTCGAATTTGACCTTCAGCCCAGATGGATGACTCGGATCGGAGGCGACGATTGGGACGACGTACGCCTCCTTCCCCTTCTTCTTGCCGAGCCACCACGACCTCACAAGGGGCATCTCGATGCCACAGGCTGGGTTGGGACAGGCGACCGTGCGAGCCCAAATCCAAGCGATCACGGTCGCGAGAGAGCCATCAGGCAGTGTCGCTTTCGGGTAGAGAACACCGACCCGCGCCTCGGCTTCATCACGCAGCCAACTGCCGTACGAGCGAATGTCGGCGGCGAGGCCCTCCGCTCCCCTCCATTTTCGAATCTCTGAATCGGCCAGCCCAGGGAAGACCGGCGAATGGTCGCGGAACTTTGGCGGAAGCTCGATCATGGCCTTGTTGATCAGGACGGCAACCGGGTTTAGGTCGGATGCGTGAGCCTCTAGACCCAGCCGCTGGGCCTCCAGCGGGATAGTGCCTCCACCAGCGAATGGATCCAGAATGGGTGGCGGGTTGCCGCCGGTTGACTTGAGGATTTCTGCGTGAGCCTCGGCGAGCAGCCTTTCGTCGCGCACGTTCTCCCACACCACAAGCCTCTCGATGATGCCGTGCAGTCGTTCGCGCTCCTTGCGCTGGAGTTCCTCGGTCGGAAACTCTTCCGGGAGCGCACTTGGGTCGTCCACCAGTTGGGCGAACAGGACAGCCCGCGCTGCGGCAAGCGGGCGACGAGCCCACCACAGGTGCAGGGTCGAAGGGTGTCCGTGGCGGATGGACTTCTCGCGGGCTGACTCCCGGTTGATCGTCTCAAGCGGCAACGCCACTTCGATGAGCTTTCGCTTCTGCACTACTTCCTCGACCCTCCACGCCCGAGATCCGGGCTGCGCAACCTTGATTGGGCTTCAACTCCTGCTTTTCAACCTATCCGGAGTCGCCGACAGTTCGGCTCAGAACCGACTCAACTGTCGTTCCCTTCAGACCGGGCACGAGGCGAGCGATTGGCGGACCAAGACTCGTGCCAATCGATCATCGAGAGATCCTCGGCCGGCCCGTCCGTGGTGGACACTCACATACTGGTGCCATCGAGATGGGTGACGAGGCTGGCCCCCGACCGTCCAGACCTGCTCGTGTCCACGGACCGTGGCCTCTTGAACGAGCCAATCGAGCTGCTCGGCTAGCAGCCTCCGCGCCGCGCCAGAGGGCTTCGACATGCCCCAGGCCAGGAAGAGCGCATCGCTGACATCGAGAAACTCACCGAGGGCAGCACGGCTCGCTTGCCAGTCCTCCGACCGAACTCCCAGCTCCGTCAGTTCACGCAGATCCTTACAAGGCTTGGCAAAGAGGTTCGCCAGCAAATGCGACTCAAACCCCAGCAGACCCTGCGCACGCTCCAGCATGTTGAGTGTTCGAGCGCCCGATGTAGTTGGTGGCGAGAGGAGGACAAAGCCCAACCGCCGCTGTCTGCTCACCACGGCGAGGTCCCTTTGGCCCACGTTTTGGCCCAGTCGCCTCTGATGCCGGTCGCCTCGAAATCGCCGAGGTCCGTCGTGGCGAAGGGGTCGTCGAGGTATCGGACCTCGTCGTACTGCGCTCCGCGCGGGTCGACCTTCACGAGCGCAAGCCGGTAGCGCGGGACGGCGTTCTTGC
>NZZG01000164.1 GCA_002698575.1 Pimelobacter sp.
TCAGGTCGGCGACCCGCGCGGCGTCCAGCGCCGTACGGATCATCAGCGTGGCGAGACCGCGGCCGCCGTACTCCTCCTCCACGACCGTGTGGGGGAACGTCCGCTCGACCACGCCGGCTGCGTCCGGCTCCGCGTCCACGTACTCCGCGTAGCCGGCCAGAGTGCCGTCGACGGAGATCTCGAAGCGCGAGCGCTCGGGGGAGTCGACGATCGCGATCGACTCGGCAGCCGCCTCAGCGGCCTCAGGGTGTTGGCTCATCCCACTAGCCTCGATGTTTCGTCTGGCTGGGTGTTGATGTCCTCGGGGTCTGGTCGTGGGGTGTGGCGGTTGTGGGCGTGGTTGAGTTTCGGCGCTGTGTTCGCCGGCTCTCCGGGTGCTGGTGGTCGCGGTAGGTGCGGGCCCCCTTGGGGGCGTGTCAGGCAGTGATGGTGGCGTAGCCGGTGTCGATGAGGTGGTTCCATGGCCAGCCGGTGGCGAGTCTGAGTCTTCGTTGTCGGCCGGTGGTGATGATGCGCCCGGCGACGGCGAGGATGCGGAACCTGAGGGCTTTGGGTTCCCACCGTCGTGCTGGCTGCTCGGGGGTGAAGGCCAGGGTCTGGGTCCACACGAGGAGCTCGGCGGCCAGGGCGACGATCTCGAGCCAGAGCCGGTTGTGGTTGAACAGGTAGTAGGGCAGGTTGCGTAGCCCGGTGTCCTTGAGGCATCGGATGCGGTCCTCAGCGCGGGCGCGTTGGCGGTGGCGGACCTCGAGATCCGGCAGTGACCACCTTGTTGGGGTGCCGGACGCGGTCGTGGTGGCGGGGGTGTTGGTCGCAAAGCAGGTGATGCGCCACCCGTTGTGATCGGTCAGTCGTAGCTGGGCGCCGGGGTGCGGGACCTCGCGTCGTGCGATGACGCGCATGTCCGCAGGCCAGGACTGGGGTCCGTGACGGGCCTCGGAGCGGGTCGGTTTGGTGGGGATCGGGATGAAGTCGGTGAGGTCGGCGACCTGCGCGCTTTCACGGGGACAACCCTCACCATCGAGGGCATCGACCCACGCGGCCTCGGGGATGGCCTGGATCGCGGTCGCGATGCCATCGCGGGCGGGGAACCCGATGGAGTACTCCAGGTTCAGGTTGGTGATGTGGTGCAGGAACGCCTTCGAGCAGCCACCGGCGTCGGTGCGCACCAGGACCTGGGCACGTTCGGTGAGGGGGAGCTGGGCCAGGGCATCGTCCAGGGCGGTGATGTGGTCGGTGGCCTTCCACGGTGAGGCCTTGCCGGGTCGTAGGTTCAACGCGAGCGGCTCCCCGGTGCCATCGGCACCGTGGTCGACGAAGGCGCACATCGGTGCGAACCCGAAGGTCCGTTTGTGGGTGGGCTCGGCGTGTTGCTTGTCGGAGTGGGCATCGACCAGGGTCGCGTCGATGTCGATGATCACCTGCCCGCCGACTCGTCGACCTGGGGTGCCTGCCATCGGACGGCGTCGGTCCCAGACCCGCTCACGTGCTGCCGCCCTGGCGGCGCGGATCGCGTCGATCGCCGCCTGCGCATCGGCGTCCTCGGTACACAGGGTGGCGAAGAGCCGCGAGATCGTCGGATCGGATGCCACCTGGCCGAACAGGCCGGGTTGAGCGCGGACCGCGGCCAGGTCCGCAGCACAGTCACCGCCCAGAGCTACCGCGACCGCGAGATCGAGGACCGCTTTGCCCGGGTCATGACGCGCCCGCCTACGACGCCACGGCGCCAACGCCTGCGACAGGGCGGCGTCGAGGCCGGAGATCTTGATCGTCTCCTCGAGCAGCAACGCTCCCGAGTGGGTCACCAGCGACTCGCGTCGGGTATCGAGGACAACACGGGGACCACGCGCGTTACGCTTCACCTACGGAGTGCCTATCTCTTGGATCGAATCTGACCGTCGCAAGCCAAATTCTTCCAAGCAGGACAGGCACTTCCGTGCTTTTCAGCCCGGTGTCGTCCCAGGAACATGAAATGCCGAGGCTAGCGTGACAGCATGCGCGCAATCTGGAACGGCACCGTCATCGCCTCCTCCGACGACACCGTGGTCGTCGAGGGCAACCACTACTTCCCGGCCGACTCCGTCGACCGGTCGCTGCTGCGTGACTCCTCGACCACGAGCGTGTGTCCGTGGAAGGGCACCGCGTCGTACTACTCCCTCGAGGTGGACGGGAGGACGAACACGGATGCTGCGTGGTTCTACCCGACGCCGAAGGACGCGGCAGTCGAGATCGCCGACCGGGTCGCGTTCTGGAAGGGCGTCGACGTCACCGAGTGAGCGGCTCGGTGCGCCTGTCCGGGCTCGTCCTCAGAGCCGGCGCAGCCACCGCGCGACGGCCCGCTGCATCTTCGGAGCCGACTTCTCCAGGGTCAGGGCGCTGCCCGAGCGGGGGTAGGACCTGCGCGTGAGTGTCGACTCGGAGGTGATCGAGACACGACCACCCGAGGTGCGGGCGTCCTTGCCGCCGCGCAGCACCAGCACCGGCATCTCGACGTCGCGGTCGCCGAGCGTGATCGAGGCCAGCGCCCCGGGCAGGGAGGCGACGTCACCGCACGGGGTCGGGTTGCGTCGGGCAACGGCCGCCTTGCGGAGCCCCCGCGGTGCCGTGGCGAAGAGCAGCCTGCGGAAGTCGGCCGCGGTCGCGCCGTACGGCGCGAACGTGTCGTCGAGGCAGGTGCCGGCCTGGTCGCCGACGGCCTGGAGCGCCACCTGCGAGGGCGACGTCGTGGCCGGTGCCATCAGGACGAGGCCGGCGACGTCGTCGAAGCGAGCCGCCTCGAGCTGGGCGATCGTCGCTCCGGTGCCGTGTCCCTGGAGCACCACGTGCGAGGCGTGCGGCGGGGTGCTGTCCGAGCGGGTGCCGAGGTAGTCGTAGCGGCCCCCGTAGAGGTGCTGCACGACCTGGTGGAGCATGTGGACCTGGGCGCCGAGGCAGGTGTCGCCGCCGTCCTTCAGCGGACTCCGGCCGTAGCCGAGGCGATCGAGGACCAGCGAGGTCTGACCCCTCTTGGCGAGCTGGGTCGCATAGTCGTAGGTCGGGTTGCGACGCAGGTTGAAGAACCATCCGCCGGTGCCGGCGTCGTGGACGAGCACGTTCACCGTCACGACCGCCCGGCGGCCGCTGAGGACCGCCCGGGGCGCGACGAGCCGCCCGCGGACCCGGTGGCCCTTCCCGTCGGGCAGCGGCAGGCAGAGCACCGAGGAGCTGTTGGTGTTGACCAGGTCGAAACCGACCCGGCTCGAGGCCACCCGGGAGCCGCGGGCGCGCGGCTCGGCCGGCGTTGAGGCGCTCGAAGTCGCGGTCGCGGCGAGCGAGGCGCTGCCCGTCACCCCCGGCGGTACGGCGCCCGCCGGTGTCGGCACCACCAGCGCGGCTGCGAGGAGCGCGGCCGCGCCGAGGGCGGCTGTCACCACGGGCAGCACGCGAGGGGACCGACGTGGGGAGGGCGGGAGCACGTTCGAGGGGGGCACGCTATTGAACGTAGGTCAGTAGCGCGGTTCCGCGACAGTCGCCGGGCGTGTGAGAAGGGCCACCAGGATCAGGCAGCGGTGATCTTGGACTCCACCGCGGCCTTGACCTCGGGGGTGATCTCGGCGATGTCGTGATCGGCCGCCGCGTGGGCGGCGACCTGGCCGAGGAGCCCGTCGTGGGACTCGTCCTCGAACCGAGCGCTGCAACCAGGCATCACGTCGCCGCAGGCGAGCTTGAACGTCATCGGGAACCTCCACTGTTGTGAGCCGCAGCCGGCTCGGTGACCGGCGCGCCGAGCGGCACACCGTCGGGACGCAGCGGGACCTTGACCCACAAGACCGCGCGCTCGTCGTCCTGATCCACCCCGAGCGTACCCCCGTGGGCGACGGTCAGCGCTCGAGCGAGGTAGAGCCCCGTGGTGACCCCGGAGTGCAGCTGGTCGAACTCGAAGGGCTCGAACATCGCCTGCAGGGTCTCGGTGGCGATCGGGTCACCCTCCCGCACGATCCGGACCTCGACCCACGACTCCTCCACCACCACCTCGATCCTCCGCGAGCGCGGCGACGGGGCATGGAGTGCGGCGTCCCACAGGTCGGCGAGCACCCGGGTGAACAGCGACGGATCGACGTACAGCTCGGTGCTCGCGCCCGTCCCCCCGATCGCACCGACGTCGGGCAACCGGCAGACCTCGCCGGCAGTGACCGCCCGGTGGGTGACCTGCAGCCCGCCCATCGCAGCCGCGACCAGGAGCTCGACGTCGACCAGCCGATCGGCGAGCAGCGCCAAGGTCTCCTGCAGTCGACGAGCCGTCCGCAGGAAGGACATGGACGGGAGGTCGCCCTCAGCCAACAGCCCGGACCAGCCCATCGCGACGGTCAGCGGGGTGCGGATCTCGAAGGCGAACGCGGCGAGGAAACGCTCGCGCTGGGCCAGTGCCTGCGCCTCGGGCCGGTTGAGCACCTGCGCGGTGCCCGCGCCCACGAAGGCGGTGGTCCAGCGCTGCAGCAGGGTCGGGTCGACCGACCACGTCGTGGCCACCTCGCTCAGCGGAGCTCCGCCGAGGACCTCGAGGACCGCCGCCACCCGGGGATCGGCCCGAGCCGACCCGGCCTCGGGCTCGGGGTCAGGTCCCGGGGAGGACGACGGGGCGTCCGCGGCACCCTCGGGCGACGGACGCTGGGCAGGCCTCTGGGCATGCTCGTGCGTAGCGGGCGCCATCTTCCCTCCCCGTCCGATCGCGCTGTGAGTGGAACCTTAATCCTCGCGGCGTGAGCCTGTGAGGTTTTCGTGAAGAGTCCGACGGCTCCCGCCGCGGGGGTGTCACGTCCTGCCCGGGGCGCCGCCGGAGGTGCCTTGGCAGGCGTCGCCGGCCCCGACGACCAGGCCGGCTACCAGGCTCGACAGCTCCCGGGGCAGGAACGGCTTCGTCATGTAGGCGCTGACCCCGGCGTCGAGACCCTGCTGGACCTCGGCCGGCAGCGCTCGAGCGGTGAGCATCAGGATGGGCACGTCGCGCAGGTCCGGACGGGCGCGACAGGCCCGGACGACCTCGATGCCGTCGAGGCCGGGCATCACCCGGTCGACGAGCACCACGTCGTACGGCGCACCGAGCACCTTCTCCCACCCGACCGAGCCGTCGGGCGCCACCTCGACGAGGTGGCCGTCCCGAGTGAGGATGGCGTCGATCAGGCCGGCGATGTCCTCGTCGTCCTCGAGCACCAGCACGCGCGCCACGGTTGCACCCTCGCCCCAGGGGTGCGCCGTCCGACCAGGCTGCCGCACCCCACGCACGCGCCTGCACCGTCGGGCCCCATGCCCGACAGTCGCTCAAGGTAGGGGCCGCACGCTCCGGCCGTCATCGTGCGTTCGGCCGGGTGGCGATGGTCTGCCCGGGCCGGGTCGGGCCGCCCGATCGGGCGGTCGCCAGGCCGGCTCTGCGCGTCAGTGGTCCGTCAGTGATCGAGCGCCGCGGCAACGGCGGGCAGCGCCCGTCCGCCGGTGAGCCGCGCCCGCTCCCCGGCGTCGCGACCGGCCACGGCGGCCGAGGCCACGGCGTGGGTACGGCCCTTCCACCCGGACCAGGAGCCGCGCGCGTCGGAGTTGCTGGCGTAGTAGTCGCCGACCTCGGCCCGCTTGTCGGCCAGGACCAGGGTGGTGCTCGCTCCGGTCCCACCCGCGGCGTCGAGGTCGCGGATCGCGTGACGCTCCGCGGACTCCTGGGCGACGACGAGGCGGCGGCCGATGGCGGTGATGTAGGCGTCGTAGAAGGTCAGTCGCGCCTCCCGCGCGGTGGCGCGGACATGCGTGGCCTTCGTCGACGACCAGACCATCGACTCCCGGAACGCACCCGTGGCCAGGTAGTCCGCCGCGGACTCACCCATGTGGCCGGCCAGGTGGGAGTAGAGCGCCTCCACGACGTCGATGTCGGAGGGGAATCCGTAGGGGTAGACCGACGTCGAGCTGGTGGCGACGTTGCACCTGACGTCGTTGACGTGGGCGATGGCGAGGAACAGTCGCACGAAGTGTCGGTTGCCCGCCTGGCGCGGCTGACCGATGGTGATCCGGCGGTGGATCGGCGTCTCCCGTTGCTGGCTGCGAGCCACGTGCTGCCGCGCCACGGCGAGGTCGATCGAGTAGCGGGTCGCCAACGACTGGGCCTTCGCGAAGAAGGTGGCGGCCTCCTCGGTGGTCGAGGCCCGCTCGGCCTGGGCCAGCACCTTGGAGATCCTGTCGAGCGTCGAGGACGCGCCCGCGTTGCCGGCGCCGGTGCGGTGGGTGCCACCCGAGCCGCCGGCGACCAGGACGCCCTCCTCCCACAGCTGGACACGCAGCAGGTGCGCCGCCTCGGGCGACATCACGTCCTCGTAGAGGCGGACGAGGGTCGCTGCGTAGGAGGGTCCGTGGGCCGGGGACGGCTGCGGGTCCAGGTGGTGGGCGAGCTCGTGCAGGACGACGGTCTCCCGCATCGCCCAGCCCGTGTGCCGGTGGCCGGGGATCGCGATCGTCGCGGTCTCCCGCTCGTAGTGGGCCTGGCGGTCGCCACGGCGCTCGCGGACGGTGACCGGCACGCGGGCACGCTCCATGCCCGCGACCGGCCCCAGCGCCAGCACCCGGTCGACGTAGGTCTGGATGGCGGCGAGGTCGCCGAACTGACGCTCGGCCTCGACGGTGAGTCTCGATCCCTCGTGCTCGATCGTGCCGCCCTGCTTGAGGGTGGCCGCGATCGCCTGCTCCGCTCGGTAGAGCGCCTGGCGCTGGCGGTCGGTGTGGGTGGGTGGCATGAGGAGTCGGTACGTCGCTTGTGGAGATGCAAGCAAGATTGACGAACCTCCCACTGGGAACCTTGACGAAACGACGCGGATCGCTCGCTTCAGTCAAGGTGGAGGTGGTTCCTGGCGGTGGGTCACGCTGAGAGTTGTCGGATCCTGCTGGCGAGGCCCGCTTCCAGTTTCTGCAATCCGACGGGCGTCGTTTCGTAGATCAGGGCACGAATACCCTGAAGATCGAAGGGGATGTCGCTGACGTTCTGGGCGATCGGAATGCTCGGGCGGCCCAGTGCGTGAACAATGCCGAGCTCGTAGAAGACGTTCGCATTCCGGCTGGAGTAGTCCACGACGACGACACTCGCCGTACATAGCAGCGACAAGATGTCGTCCATGATGGCGTGCTGCTCCCAGATGGTGTCAGCGCGCTCACACCGCATGTTTTCCGAGTGCGCGGCCTTCTGGATCGTCGCGTAGACCTCCTTGAAGTCGTCATCGAACGGCATCATCGCCGCGACCAGATCCTGCACCGGGTTGATAGTCGGAAACGAAAGGTACTTTCGGCTCGGACGAACGAGGTCATCAACTCCGTCACGCTCGACGAGAGTCCGGTAGAGGTCGATGTCCTTGACCGCAAGGTACGTGCGGTTCAGTCCCCACCTGTTGGAAACATCCAACCTATGCAATATCGCCTCGACGTCCCTGGTGGGAATTGGCGCGACGTTGTGGTTCGGCTCGAAGGTAAGGGAATAGTCTCGGCCGCTCGGAGCAATTCGCGTGATCGTGCCTACGCGAGCCATCTGTTCTCCGTCGTGCTGGAGTTCCGGCATCGCCAAGGTCGGCAGCGTTGTCAGCGCCTTCAGTTCGTCGCCGGTGGCCTGCAGGCGCGTCCGAACCTCAGGCTGGGTTCCCTCGAACACGCGGTCTCTCGACAGAAGGCCGCCGCTTGGCAGGCCTACCAACAGATTGAACACAGGACGCTCCTCGCCGCGCGGACTCGAGATCGAAGTCTAGGATCGGCCCACGCACAACGACGCGATCGGGGTCATCTGCGTTCAACTGGTAGTAAATATTTACTGCTATGTTGTGGCGGTGAGGGTTGGTCGGCCATCGAGGGAGTCAGTGGGCCCCAGTCGCATTGGCCAGGCACTGATTGACCGGCGACGTGCAGCCGGGATCAGCCGCTCGACACTGGCCGCAAGTGCAGGAGTGTCGACCAACACCTTGATGAAGGTCGAGCAGGGACAGACCCGGGACCCGGGAGTCTTGAAGATTGCGGCGCTGTGTAGGGCGTTGTCCGTGTCAATCGACGAACTGGTGCACGGCGCGAAATGCAGCCAACCACCTGAGGAGCTCACCGCCATGACTCACGGAATCGTCTCCGCCGGATATGAAGGACGCAGCATCGACGCCTTCGTCGCCGCACTCCTGGAGGCGGGCGTCCAGACGGTGGCCGACGTTCGGCTTAACGCAATCAGTCGCAAGGTCGGCTTCTCGAAGACCCGTCTGGAGGATGCCCTTGCCGCAGCTGGCATCGACTACCGACACATGCGAAGCCTCGGGAATACGAAGGAGAACCGCAGCCCGTTCTGGGAGGGCCGCGTCGAGGAGGGCCGGCGCGTGTTCCGCCAGGCCATCCAGAACCCGGAGGCCGAGTCGTCACTCGACGAGCTCTCCGCGCTGGTGCGCGACCAGGTCGTCGCGGTGCTCTGCTTCGAGACCGATGTCGAGAAGTGCCACCGGAAGGTGATCATCGAAGAGCTTGTCGGAACCACGAAGGCACCGGTCTCGGCCCTCCCGGCTTAGGTTACCTTCGGGTAGTAGACGCCCAGGATGCTGAAGGTCTGCGGACGCTTGGCCTGGTTGCCAACGTAAAACGCGACGTCGTTTCCGGGCGCACAGATCTCGTCATAGAACCGCTTGCGGATCGCTGCCCGCGCGTCGGCGTCGGACCTTTTCCACAGGTGTCGCTGTAACGCTACGAACTCCCAGTCGATGATCGACTGCTCGTGTGTTGTGCAGTCTGGATCGGAGCAACGCCACTTGTAGAAGCCCTTGAACCGAGGAGGCTCGAGCGGCGTCTTGTCTTGGGCTTCCTCGAAGACATCGAGCTCGAGCTGGTTGACGTAGGCGTCGATCTTCGACTGCTCGTCCTTGCTCCAGCCAGGGTGCGGTTCGAGTCGGAATCCGAGGATTTCCGCCGGCCGCACGAGGGCAAGGGACCGAGCTCGCGCGTCGGCGCTCGCGGCCTTGCGGATTCGGCACATCGAGTCGTCGATGACCGGCTCGAGGAGGTCCTGCCGTCGCTTCCACGGCGGCAGATGGGTCTCGACATGGAGTGTCGCCATGTTCGGCTTCCACGACTCCAGCCGTGCTTCGCCGGCAGGCTGGCAGTCCACCGTCACGATGTCGTACTTCCTGAAGTCTTCGGTCGCCGATGGAAGGTGTCGGAAGTTGATTGGGTACAGCCGTATCCACCCAGTCACGCCGTAGTCCCCGATGAGGACCCCCGCAACGCAGACGGTCTCACCGTGCGCGATCGACGGATTCGGGGCGGCCTTGACCGTGATGAGGACGCGGTGACGTGCCGGGCCGGACGGCTTCTCCGTCGGATGCTCGACGGTGTCACCGAGAAGTGTCTCCATCGTCATTACAACCACCTCGCGTGATCGAGTCGTTGAGCCCCGAAGGTAATGGTCAGCACCGACAGTTCTCGGGAGTAGGCGGACCGGAAGGTCCGCGTACTCCGCCCCGTAGCGCCGGAACGCCAGCGGTGTCAACCGCGCCGATGGTGCGCCCGGCAGCACGAGCCCTTCGTGCCACGAGCGGTGGTAGTCCAAAGCGACGAACCGACGGAGGTGGCGTTCGAGCTCGGCTGCTGTCAGCAGCGCTTCACCCGGAGCCTCCACCTTGCGACCGCGCTCGGAGACGTTCCGGCCATTGAACCCGGGAATCGCCTGGTACGCCCGTTGCAGGGTCGCGTGCCAGCGCTCCACATGAGGGTCGTCCGTGGGCTTCGAGCCGCGGGAGAGCATTAGGTCGATCCCGAAGTCGCGGAGCAGGGCGATGAAGTGTTCGGAGAGGAACACCGACCCGTGGTCGCAGCGGATCGACGACGGGCGTACGCCCGGCTTGAAGTGGACGCCTCGGAGACTCTGCCCGGGTGGCACGATCCGCCTCGGTGACCGGTGGACCGGCACGTTCGACAGGTCGAGGGACTCCGGCACGCCGCACCATCGCCAATCATCAACCGTGGTGCCGTCGACCAGCATCGACATCGGCCGCATCACGTCGTACAGCAGCAAACCGGCCTCAAGGGCGTTGCCCGAGCGTGGCGTGACTCGGAGGCCGACGATGACGCGAGTGGCGACGCTGATCGCGGTCAGGATCTCTACGCTGACCGGCTTCTCACGTAGCTCGTCCTAGACCAGTACGTCAGCGCGGGTGGCGTCGATCGCGATGTGCGTGGGATGCATCCCGGGGAAGCTGGTGTGGGCGGACGCCTTGCGCCGCAGGTGCCGGGATCGTTGTGTCTGGGTGTTGCGACCCAACGCTCGCTGCCGCTCGGAGAGGCACTCCTGGAACCTCCTACCTGGCCGGTAAGCACGGTGCGATCTCCGCTCCGCTCAAGGCCGCCGCAGATCGGTTCAACAGCCGGTACGTCGCCGTGGTCGCAGACGGCGACGCAACGACTGTCGAGGAGCTCGACCTGTTCCGCAAGGACGTCGGCTCGTTCGTGCGGCTTTGCAACTTCCTCTCGCAGATCGTCAACTACGCCGACACGGATCTTGAGAAGCGATCGTTGTTCCTGCGGCTCCTCCTGGGGAGACTCACCGGCCGTGTCGGCGCCGAGGCAGTCGGCTTCTCCACCGTCGAGCTCACGCGCATCAAGCAGGCCCGCTCCGGAGACCACGACCTCGACCTCGACGGCGGTGAGCTGGTCGCCTTGAGGCCCGTTGCGGCCACCGGCACTGGTGCCGCACGCGGCCCGCGGATGGTGCGGCTCGCCGAGGTCCTCGTCAAGATCAACGACCTCTTCTCGGGCGAGGACTTCACCCCGGCCGAGCAGCAGTCCTGGGTCGAAGGACTGGTCACCGTGCTCATGGACGACGACATCATACGCGCGCAGGCCGGCGCCAACGCGCGCAAGCAGTTCGTCGAGTCACCCGACCTGTCCGATGCTGTGACCGAGGCGGTCCTCGGGAACCAGACCAGCCACCACAAGATGGCGGACTACTTCTTCACCGACGATCGGGTGAAGGTTGAGTTGGTGAAGCTCCTGGCGAGTTGGTCCACGAGAACCTCAAGGTGGAGATCATCCAAAACTCGGAACTCGGCGCCACTAAACGACAGTCAGATCGCCCCGCAGATACCTCAGCAGGATCTGCGCCTTTTCCTGTGTGTACGACCCGGTTGTGGTCTCGCGGAGCGGAGCGACGTACTCCAGTGCGTCTCGCTGATCAGCCGTCAACTGCTCCTCCTCGCGCCCCTGCAACGAACCCAGGTCCTCTCCGAATCTCATGAAGTCATCACGAGTCGGAAGTGCCTCGCCCGTCCGCAGGAACTCTTCGACCACGAGGTAGTAGATGAAGAACGTGGACTGCTGACGGAGAAGCGCGTCCCCCTCATCAAAGATCTCGTTCATCGCCTCAAGGGTCGGCCGAACTGCATCAACCAAAGCGGCCAAGGTCCGCTGGACGTTGTCCCGCTCCGAGTTGCTGAATGATTCGCCGAACGCGGGCCGGAAGGAAGACGCGAACTGATCAATCAGCGTTCGCTTCATGTCTGGCACGTCGTGGATCGTGCCCTCGCGGGACTTGACGAACAGAAGTCGCAGAAGAAGGTCCTCGTACTTGCGACGCACGTTTCTGAACCCAGCGCAACGGAACATGTCGTCGTTGCGAACCAGTGGGATGACGTGGGAGCGCAGCAGTTCGCCTCGAGTTCTCTTCTCCGCTGGGTTGAGTGGAACACCCTCGTTAAGCCGGAAGAACAGCTCTTCGATGAGTTCAGGATCGTCGGTGTCGACCACCGTGACCGGGATTTCGTAGTCCAAGAAGCGGTACGAAAGAGATGGCGCCTGAGCCCGAAGCTCACCCAGGGTTAGCCCACCGAATCGCCCTCGTCCACCAGCAAACTCGTCCAAGAGCACTGCTTGGCTATCGTCCACGTCTTCCAACAACCGGAAGTCGTCGTCCAGGCGGAGCCGACCGGACGCAAACTCCTCGAGCGCCTCTAACCGCTGTCGGCCGTCGATGACGGCGTAACTAGCTGCGCGCCCATCCCGAAACTCAGGAGGACGCAACTGGTGCAGGTACAGCGGTGGGACGTCGAACCCGTTGAGGATGCTGTCGATGAAGAGCTGCTGCCGGCTTCGAGTCCAGATTCCGCCCTCCCGCTGGTAGACGGGGTCGAGAAGGAAGTTGTCCTGCCATCCGATCAGCTGCTCAACGCGAAACCCACGCCGCGAGATACCCAACTGGCTCATTCGAACAACTCCCGGACTCGGCTCCCCAGGCGGTGCAGATCGGGGTAGACCGTTCTCTCCTCGACTCCCAGAGATCTCAACTCCTCCAATATCTGCTGCTTCGCCGAGCCATCAACCCGGATGCGGACTAGGAATTTGTCTGCATCGGACAGGTCCTCGATGGCCGTCTCCTCACCTGTGATGGTGAACGTCCCCCACTGGCTGATGATCCGCGGGAAGTTCCGGGACGCGATCACGGCGACATGGCGGAGCGGCACCTGCGGCGCTGTGCCTGCCATCGGGTTGTAGGGATCCAGGCTGCTGTCGACCCCGACAAACGGGAGGTCCTCCACATGTCGCGGGGACCATGTACCCGCCTGCCGATTGAGACCTTCAGGCATCAAGACCCAGACATCACCGTCAGGCTCGGGTAGCTCGTCCAACCCGCTGTCGTCGGTCTCGCAGGCGAAGAACAAAGCAACGAGTGCGTTCTCGGACCAGTCCAGGAGGCGCGTCGGCACACCGTGGTGCTGCGCCAGCAGCAACCAGTCCCAGTCGCTGACAGGCGGCTCAGACAATTGAGGGAGAGCGTCCTGCATGAATCGCTTCAGCATGGCGACCTCGTTGTCCCGAAATCTGGCGCCGCGCCACGCGCTGGCCTGCAGACGGTACGCGGCGTTTCGGTGACCTCGAAACCAGAGCGGCCGTGACATGCCAGCGGCGCCGAGATCACGGAGGGCCTGAACGAACGAACCGACGTTGTCGATCGTCGCCTTCGAATCCACGTTGACCCTTTCTTGCTCCCACGGACCTTAGCGCCGGACCGTTCTCAAAGTCGCCCTATCCGGTAGATCTTGACCGTGACAGCGAGTTGTCACGATTCCCTGCATCTCGACATCGCTCGTGCAGCGTCAGTGCGCCATGTCCACGAACCGTGAGTAGTGGCCCTGGAAGGCCACCGTGATGTCACGGGTCGCGCCGTTGCGGTGCTTGGCCACGATCAGGTCGGCCTCGCCGGGGCGCGTCGACTCCTTCTCGTAGGCATCGTCGCGGTGCAGCAGGATGACCATGTCCGCGTCCTGCTCGAGGCTGCCGGACTCGCGCAGGTCGCTCATCATCGGGCGCTTGTCGCCGCGCTGCTCGGGCCCACGGTTGAGCTGCGAGAGCGCGATGATCGGGACCTCGAGCTCCTTGGCGAGCAGCTTGATCTGCCGGGAGAACTCCGAGACCTCGAGCTGGCGCGACTCGACCTTGCGGCCCGAGGTCATCAGCTGCATGTAGTCGATGACGATGAGCTGCAGGTCGTGGCGCTGCTTGAGCCGGCGCGCCTTGGCGCGGATCTCCATCATCGTCATGTTGGGGCTGTCGTCGATGAACATCGGTGCCCCCGAGACCTTGCCCATGTGGCGGGCCAGCTTGTCCCAGTCGGCGGAGTCCATCTTGCCGTTGCGGATGTGGTTGAGCGGCACCTTCGCCTCGGCCGACAGCAGCCGCATCGAGATCTCCGAGCGCGTCATCTCGAGGCTGAAGAAGACACTGGTCAGGTTGTTGGCGATCGAGGCCGCCCGGCAGAAGTCGAGCGCCAGCGTCGACTTCCCCATGGCCGGGCGCGCCGCGACGATGATCATCTGGCCCGAGTGCAGGCCGTTGGTCAGGTCGTCGAGGTCGGCGAAACCGGTGGGGACGCCGTACAGGCCGGCCTCACGGTTCTCGATGGCCTCGATCTCGTCGAGGACCTTGTCCATGATGTCGCTCAGCGGGGCGTAGTCCTCGGCCGCGCGACGGTCGGTGATCTGGTAGACCTCGGCCTGGGCACGGTCGACGATGTCGTCGACCTGACCCTCCCCGGCGTAGCCGTACTGGGCGATCTTGGTGCCGGCGTCGACGAGGCGGCGCAGGATCGCCTTCTCCCGCACGATCTCGGCGTAGTACTCGGCGTTGGAGGCGATCGGGACGTTGGCGGCCAGGGTGTGCAGGTAAGGCGCCCCGCCGATCTTGGCCAGCTCGCCGCGGCGCTGGAGCTCGGCGGCGACGGTGATCATGTCGACCGGCTCACCGCGGCCGAAGAGGTCGATGATCGCGTCGTGGATCGTCTCGTGCATCGGCCGGTAGAAGTCGTTGCCGCGCAGCACCTCGGAGACCTCGGCGATGGCGTCCTTGGAGATGAGCATCGAGCCGATCACCGACTGCTCGGCCGCCATGTCCTGCGGAGGCGTCCGGTCGCCCGCCGAGCGCGGCGCCTCGCCCGGTGCATAGGCCGCGGGGCCGTCGCCCCAGTCGTCGAACGGGGGCTCGGGAGCAACGGTGCGGTCGGAGTCGGTGAGGCTCACGGGCTCGCTTCCGGAGGACTGGGGAACGGGTGCTGGGCGGCGCTGACGGCCACGCTAGGTGGGGGCGCCGACATCGCCGGTGGAACTGCCGGGTAGCGCGAACGTACGCGGCCTCGGCCGCAGGCGACACCGGCCTGTCCACAGGCCCTGTGGATAACTGGGTCGGACCCGTGGACGACACGCGATTCGCTGTGCACAGCCTGGGGAGCAACCTGTGCACAACTTGGTCGCCGAGCGGATCAACCCGCCTCTGACCTGCGACGATGTCGGACCGAGGGTGTGGAGCAGAATCTTCTTCCGTGAGTTTTCGTTCACCGCGTGTCCACCTCGGCGTGTCCTGGAGGTTTGTCGACAAACCCACCCGCTGACCCCACTATCCACAGCACGCGGTGCGACTGTGCACGAGCGGCGCGGTCCCCGCCCGGCCCCCCCGCCCCGGCCCTCCCCCAGCCTCGCCCGAGTCCCGTCCGGCCCTGTCGACCGCCTAGGTTCGACCCCGTGCGGCACCACGCGAGGAGCGACCAGGCGCAGGCCCAGGACAGGGCCATCGTCCGGCTCGCCGTCCCCGCCTTCCTCGCCCTGGTGGCCGAGCCCCTGTTCCTGCTCGCCGACGCGGCGGTGGTGGGTCGCCTCGGCACGCCCCAGCTGGCCGGCCTCGGGATCGCCGCGGTGGTGCTGCAGACCCTCGTCGGCGTGTGCGTCTTCCTGGCCTACGGCACGACCGCGGGGGTCGCCCGCCGGCTCGGCGCGGGCAACCTGCGCGGCGCCCTGACCCAGGGGATCGACGGCCTGTGGCTGGCCGTCCTGCTCGGGGCGGTGCTCACCCCGCTCGGGTGGTTCCTCACCGAGCCGCTCGTCGGCGCGTTCGGCGCCACTGTCGAGGTGACCGGGTACGCCGCCGACTACCTCCGCGTCGCCGTGCTCGGCATCACCCCGCTGCTGCTGATGCTCGCCGCCACCGGCGTCCTGCGCGGACTGCAGGACACCCGGACCCCCCTCGTCGTGGCCGTCGTCGGCAACCTCCTCAACATCGCCCTCAACGTCGCCCTCGTGTACGGCGCGGGTCTCGGCATCGCCGGCTCCGCCCTCGGCTCGGTGATCGCCCAGGCACTCTCGGCCCTCGCCCTGGTCGCCGTGGTCGTGCGGGCGGCCCGGCGGGAAGGCTCCTCGCTCCGCCCCGACGCGCGGGGCGTGCGCGCCGCAGGTCGTGCGGGCCTGCCCCTCGTCGTGCGCACCCTGACGTTGCGCGCGGCCCTGCTCGTCACGACGTACGCCGTCAGCCTGGGCGCCGCGGGAGGCGCCACGGAGATCGCGACCCACCAGCTGGCGATGACGCTCTGGGGCTTCCTGGCGTTCGTGCTGGACGCCATCGCGATCGCCGCCCAGGCGCTGACCGGGCGGATGCTGGGTGCCGGTGACCGTGCGGGCGCGCGCGCCGTGACCGGTCGGATGGTGCGCTGGGGGGTCGTCAGCGGTGTCGTCACGGGCGTCGCGATCGCCGCCTCGAGCCCGTTCCTGGGCGCCCTGTTCACCGCTGATGAGGCGGTGCGCTCCCTGCTCGTCCCGGTCCTGGTCGTCGCCGCGCTCGGACAGCCCGCGGCCGGCATCGTCTTCGTGCTCGACGGAGTGCTCATCGGCGCCGGCGACGGCGCCTACCTCGCCTGGGCGGGCCTCGCCGTGCTCGTCGTCTACGCGCCGGTCGTGCTGCTCGTGGCAGCCGTCGGCGGCGGCCTGGTGGCGCTCTGGGTCGTCTTCGTCGCGCTCTTCATGGGCGGGCGCCTGGTCACGTTGGTCCGCCGGGAGCGCGGTGAGGCCTGGTTGGTCACCGGAGCCGACGGCGCCCCTGCGTAGAGTCCACCCGCGTGAAGCCCCTGCAGACGGTCGCCATGGGCTACGTCGTCATCGCCCTGCAGGCTCTCCAGGGGGTCCGGCTCGACCCGGCCGGCGATCCCGTCGCGGGCAGCGGCTACGACCTCTTCCCGGATCCGATCGGCTGGCTCCTCGTGGTGCTGGGGGTCGGGTTGCTTCCCGCGACCCTGGCCGGTGGCGCCCTGCGCATCAGCGGACTGCTCGCCCTGGTCGTCTCCGGTGCGCTGTGGTTCCCCGCGGTGGCCGAGCAGATCGCGGCGGAGGATCCGTCGCTCGGGTGGGCGGCGAGCCTGCCGGCGCTCGCCTTCGGCGGGCTGCTGTTCCACCGGCTCGCCGCTGCCGCCGGCCAGGCGGGCGAGCGCACGGCGATGACGGTGCTGCAGGGACTCGTCACCCTCACCGCGCTGGTCGCCGTCCTGCCGGTCCTCGTCTTCGGGGCCGGGTGGGACGGCCTCGCCGACCTGGCCGCGGGCTCCGGGCAGCTGCTCAACCTCGCCGCGATCGCGGTGCTGTTCACCTACTCCGCTCGCCCCTGGGCGGGCGCTGTGGACACGGCCGCGCCACCGAGCGCCTGACCGGGCGGGGCGCGGGCCGAAATCGCGAGCACGGCCGCCCCCGAGGGGGACGGCCGTGCGTCGGTGGTGCTGGAGCAGTCGCGTCAGGCGGGGATGACGTTGAGGGCCACGGAGGCCGAGACGTCGTCGTGCAGCTTGACGGCGACCGTGTGGGCGCCGAGCGACTTGATCGGGTTGGTCACCACGATCGTGCGCTTGTCGACCGACTCGCCAGCGGCCTCGGCGAGCGCCTCGGCGATGTCGGAGACGGTGACCGCGCCGAAGAGACGCCCCTCGGCGCCCGCGCGCACGCGGACGTCGACCTGGGAAGCCTCCAGCTTGGCAGCCAGCTCGGCGGCGTGGTCGTGGTCGCGCACCGAGCGCGAGGAACGAGCAGCCTTGATCGAGTCGACCTGCTTCTGACCGCCCTTGGTCCACAGCACGGCAACGCCGCGGGGGACCAGGTAGTTGCGGCCGTAGCCGTTCTTGACCTCGACGACGTCGCCGGCAGAGCCGAGCCCGTCGACTTCCTGGGTGAGGATGAGCTTCATGTCGACCCCTCTCAGCGACCGGTGGAGGTGTACGGGAGGAGGGCGACCTCGCGAGCGTTCTTGACCGCGATCGCGACGTCCCGCTGGTGCTGGACGCAGTTGCCGGTCACGCGACGCGCGCGGATCTTGCCTCGGTCGGAGATGAACTTGCGGAGCAGGCCGGTGTCCTTGTAGTCGACGCCGGTCGCCTTCTCCTTACAGAACTGGCAAACCTTCTTCTTGGGCTTGCGCAACACTGCCTTGGCCATTGTGGTGCTTCCTCTCTAGAAGCCCGGCCCTGCAGCGCAGGGACGGAATGGTGGTCGGATGTGCGATGGATGTTGTCGTGCTGTGCTGCTGGATCAGCGCATCGGGACGAGCCCCTAGAACGGAGGCTCCTCCGAGCCCACGCCGGGTGCTCCCCACGGGTCGGCGGCAGGGCGTGAGGCCCCTGCGCCGGACGGGGCGCCGCCGCCGGGAGCCGGCGTGGCCCACGGGTCGTCGGCCTGCTGGTCGCCGCCCTGACCGCCCTGGCCTCCCTGACCGCCGCCGTAGCCGCCGCCACCCTGGCCGCCGCCGTAGCCCCCGCCGCCGCCGGAACGACTCGCGCGGGCCACCTTGGCGGTGGCGTACTTCAGGGACGGGCCGACCTCTTCGACCTCGAGCTCGACGACGGTGCGCTTCTCACCCTCGCGCGTCTCGTACTGGCGCTGCTTGAGCCGCCCCTGCACGACGACGCGCATCCCCTTCTGCAGGGACTCGGCGACGTTCTCGGCGGCCTGGCGCCACACGGCGCAGGACAGGAACAGCGCGTCGCCGTCCTTCCACTCGTTGGTCTGCCGGTCGAAGGTGCGCGGGGTCGAGGCGATCCGGAAGTTCGCCACCGCGGCACCCGAGGGGGTGAAACGGAGCTCCGGGTCGTCGACGAGGTTGCCCACGACGGTGATGACGGTCTCGCCTGCCATGTCAGGTCTCCCTAGGAATCGTTGCGTGATCCAGTGATGTCGGTGTGTCGCTCATCGTGACGCGCTGCACCGACAGGGGGAAGTGCTTCTCCACAGGTTCGTGGAGAGACCCTCCGCTCAGTGAGCGTCGGGGCGCAGCACCTTCGTGCGCAGGATCGACTCGTTCAGCGTGAGCTGGCGGTCGAACTCCTTGACCGTGGCGGGCTCGGCCTGCAGGTTGATGACGGCGTAGATGCCCTCGGCGTTCTTCTTGATCTCGTAGGACAGGCGACGCCGGCCCCACACCTCGACCTTGTCGACGGTCCCGCCGTCGGTACGGATGACGTTGAGGTACTTGTCGAGCGACGGCTCGACGGTGCGCTCTTCGAGACTGGGGTCGAGGATGACCATGACTTCGTAGGCACGCAAGCGTCCCACCTCCTCTGGACTCAGCGGCCACGGTCTCTCCGTGGCAGGAGGGCTTTGCGTTGGTGTTGCTCCTCGCCGGCGGCGACCCATCGGTGGGACCGCAGGACGAGGACAGGGAAGACTAGCAGCGCGGGACCGGCCGGTCCCAATCCCGCACCCGGTCCGTCGTCGGCGCACTGCTGAGGGGCTGCCGGCTCCTCACTGGTAGGCCAGCGGGTTGTCGACCACCGCGTCGGCGTCCTCGCCGACCACGAACACGCCGTTGATCCCCGGCACCCCGTCCGGCGCCTCGAACGGCACGTAGATGCACGTCCGCTCCGCACCGAAGCTCCACGTGTCCTGCAGCGACCCGATCACCTCGGTGCCGTCCAGGGAGTAGAGGGTCACCCCGATCGGCGTCCCGTCGGGCACCCCTTTGATGACGTACTCGGCGTACAGCAGGGCCCCGGGCACCACCGACATCCGCTGCGGGGCCTGCACGCTGCTGGTTCCCGCGCAGCTGCCCTCCTGGCCGTCGGCGACCCAGCCCGCGGAGGAGAAGTCGACGTCGGAGGGGAGGTCGTCGGTCTCGGGCAGCTCCTCGACGTACGGCGAGACGTAGTCGGGGTCGCCGCCGTCGCGGGCGATCTGCAGGATGTCGACGGCCAGGTCGACCGGTCGCAGCAGTGCCGAGCCCGACGTGATCGCACCCGCGGAGTCGGAGTTGGCGGTGATCACCGCGGTGTTGATCCCCACGATCTCGCCGTCGTCGTTGATGGAGGGTCCCCCGGAGTTGCCCGACCCCAGGCGCACGTCGGAGTCGATGAAGCCGCGCTCGGTCCCGATCACGGGGTCCGCCTGGAAGGTCGAGACGACTCCGGTGGTGACGGTGAGCGGCTTGCTCAGCTGCTGGGTGACGTTGCCGATCGCCGGGTAGCCGAGCGCCGTGATCGAGTCGCCGGTGCGCAGGTCGCTGCTGGTCCCGATCGGGAGCGGCTCGGGCAGGTCGAGGTCGTCGGTGTCGACGGCGTTGCCGTCCGCGTCGCCGGTGATCTGGAGCACCGCGAGGTCGAGGTAACCGTCGGCCACGATCGCCTCGGCGCGGAACTCGGGCTCTGCCGCCACGTCGTCGGCGCCGGAGGTCACCGAGACGAGCAGGTACGCCGGGTCCCCGACCTCGGCAGCACCCTGGCCGGGGGCGGTCGGCTTGCCCACGTGGGCGTTCGTCAGGATCAGGCCGTCGGCGCTGATGATGCTTCCCGAGCCCGTGTAGACCGGCTCGCCGGTGTCGTCGATCGCGGTCAGGAAGACCGCGGCGGCCTTGGCCCGGTCGAGCTCGGCGGTGCTCAGCCCCGCGACCTCGGCCGGCTCGTCGCCCGAGAGGAGACTCACCGCCGCGACGGTGCCACCCACCGCGAGCAGCACGGCGAGGACGACGCCCCCGACCAGCGCGGCCCCGCGCCGGCGCTTGCGCCGCTGGATGGCAGCCACCGCCTGACCTGCCGCGACCACCGGCACCACCTCGATCTCGTAGCCGGCCGTGGGGTGGCCGAGGCTGATCTCGGTGGGCTCGGTGATGACCAGCGTCGAGATCCGCTCACCGTCGACGAACGATCCTCCGGTCGAACGGTCCGACCAGCGCCAGCCGTCGGGACCGGGCTCGAGGACCGCGTGCAGCCGCGAGACGGCGCTGTCGTCGGCCACGACCTCCAGGCCCGGGTCCCGTCCGATCCGCACCGGGGCGTGACCCCCGAAGCGCAGGTCCGAGCCGAGGCGTCGCCTCACGAGCAGGCCGGGGTGCGCCGGAGCGGGGGGCGCGCCGGGGGCGCCGGCCGGCGAGCCGGGCGGCATCAGCGGGATGCCCGTGATGATCGTGGTGTCCATCGAGGCCGGGCCGGCGACACCGGACGGGTGCCCCGACGGCCCGGCCGG